>CALVAF010000047.1 GCA_944325475.1 uncultured Helicobacter sp. | reverse complement strand
TTAAAAGATGGCGAAAATGCCATTATTACGGAATTAAATGTCGATACGCAGCTAAAAGATAGATTTTTTAGCTTTGGCATCTCTAAATCCAAAAAAATCAAAAAACTAGAAACCTCGCTAGGTGGCTCTACAATCCTCGTAGAACTCGATAGAAGCTGCATTATCTTACGCTCACAAGAAGCAAAAGCAATCAAAGTGGAGAGAATTAATGGATAAAAAAGTCATTAAAATCGCTCTTGTTGGGCAACCCAATGTAGGCAAAACTCTGCTCATTAACACTCTATGTCACTCCAATATGAAAGTAGGAAATTTTACCGGCGTAACCGTAGAAAAAGCACAGGCTAAAACCACCTACAAAGACTATGAACTTCAAGTTATTGATTTGCCCGGAACCTATTCACTTTATGGCTATTCTGAAGAAGAAAAAATCACAAAAAATTTTATTGAAAATGGCGATTACGATTTGATTGTTAATGTTGTGGATTCTACAAATCTTGAACGCAATTTGCTACTCACCACACAGCTTTTAGAGATTCAAAAAAAAATGATTCTAGCCCTCAATATGAGTGATGAAGCCAGCAAAGAAGGGGTGAAAATCGACCATAAAGAGCTTGGCAATCTACTAGGAATCCCCTGCCTTAAAATCTCTGCTAAAACCAAAGAAAATCTAAATTCTCTCTTGGATTTAATTTTACAAACTCACGCCAACAGCACGACACCAAATAAACGTATTTATAGCAATGAAATTGAAACAGAGATTCTAAAGCTCGAAGAATTCTTACACGCTAAAAAAGACAACAACATCAACTCACTCCATCTCACAAATCGACAAATTGCAATTTTACTTCTAAAACAAGATGAAAATCTTTTCAAATTCCTGCATGAAAAGCCCATTTGGATGGAGATTTCTCCGCTTTTGCAAGAATCACTTAATAATCTCTATATCATCTACAACACTCAATCAAGCAAGGATATTTTTAGTGAAGATTTAAATGCCTTTGTTAATGGCTTAGTTACTGAAACCCTCAAATATGAGGACAAACAACAAATCAATTACACCCAAAGAATCGACAAAATCCTCATCAACAAATATGCCGGAATCCCTATCTTTTTATTTCTTATGTGGCTGCTTTTTCAGCTCACTTTCACATTGGGTCAAATTCCTATGGACTACATTGAGGCTTTCTTTGCCACCCTTGGAGATAATATTAAAGAAAATCTCTCCAACGAACTCATTGCCTCGCTACTTGCTGATGGAATCCTCGGCGGAGTGGGTGCAGTAATCCTATTTTTACCCAATATTATTATTTTGTTTTTTGGAATCGCCCTTTTAGAGACAACTGGCTATATGTCACGTGTTGCGTTTTTACTTGATGGTTTCTTCCATAAATTTGGACTTCATGGCAAAAGCTTCATTCCACTTGTCACAGGCTTTGGCTGTTCTGTACCTGCTTTTATGGCAGCAAGGACACTCAAAAATCGCAAAGATAGATTACTAACACTTTTTATTGTTAATTTTATGAGTTGTGGCGCACGATTGCCTGTATATGTGCTTTTTGTGGGGGCATTTTTCCCAGCAGAGGAAGCTGGGAATTGGCTTTTTGGAATCTATATTTTAGGGGCAATGCTTGGGCTTGTTATGGCAAAAATCCTGCGACTTAGTGTCTTTAAAGGACCTGATGAACCCTTTGTTATGGAAATGCCAAAATACCGAATCCCAAATTGGAATCTCGTGTGGTTTTCTGTGTATAACAAGGCAAAAATGTATCTCAAAAAAGCAGGAACATTCATTTTAGCCGCCACAATTCTCATTTGGTTTGCTAGCACCTTCCCTATCCAAGAAGAAATACAAGATGCCTATACGCAAAAGATAGAACAAGCTAGTAGCGAAGAGGAAAAAGAAGCCCTAGAATTTACGCTACAAGAACAGCTCATCGAAAACAGCTATCTAGGCAAAACTGGGCAATTCATCGAACCTATCTTTACTCCCCTAGGCTTTGATTGGAAGATGAGTGTGGCATTAGTCAGTGGACTTGCAGCTAAAGAAGTTGTGATTTCTACGATGGGCGTTTTATATTCTCTAGGTGGAGAAGTTGATGAAAGCAACACAACTTTAATGGAAATTATCAAAGAAACAATTCCCCTAAAAATCGCCATTGCCTATATTCTATTTATTATGATTTACAATCCTTGTCTTGCTGCAACCGTCGTCTTTGGCAAGGAAGCAGGTGGATTTAAATACATTGTCTATCTCTTTTTGCTCACCACTATTACTGCCTATATTGTAGCTTATATCGGTATTTTAATTGCAAACTTTCTAATCTAAACTACAAGGGTTTTTTGCCCCTTGTCCTGTTTAGCTCTCAATCCCAACTTAAAATCCCACCCAAAAGAAGGCTAAACTTCCTCTTCTGTATTATATTTCAATAACGCAATAAAGCGATAGAAAATATGCACGAATTTAGAATAGGGAATCATCACAAAAAACACCAAAACGCAGCTTAAATGAAACCATAATGCATAGGAGAGAATCATACTCTCTCGCACAAACATCAAAAATAGCCCACTAAAACTAGTAATAAAAAGCATACATAAAAAGGCATAATCCATGCTGACACTCTCCCTATCAACAATCTCTCTATCAGCGATGAGTTTTAACACAAATAGCCCCACAACCCCAACACAAAGCAAAATTCCACCAACAACACCAAAAAGCTTGGGTAATTGCGTTATATTGTAGGGTGCAGAAAGCCCCAAAAAATGATGATACAACGCCGCTAGACTTGTGGCAATAAAACAAAGGGCAAAGCCATATGCTGTAAAATGATGAAAGATTCTCCGCATATTGCTACGTTTCTCACTTGGATAGGTACAGCCCTCGCTCTTATGCCCACCAAGATACTTAAGCATAAGGGCATCTTTAAGACTCCGCACAAATACCTTAGCATTCACGCCCCCTAACTCAATGGCTTTACTAAATCGCACACACCCTGCCACCAAAGCCACCAGCACAAAGAGAGAAACCACGCTAAAAGTCCCCACCATATAATTGTAGGGAATTACCATAAAAAAATCGCCCTGCACTTCGCCAACACTAGCACTCCCAAAAACATTTTTAGAAGCCGCATAAAACCCTGCAAACAACGCCAAAAGTAGCAAAAGAGTAGTCAGCCACGTATTGCTATCAAACGCCTTACCCAAAAAGCTTGGAACAGCATATTTCTTGTAGCTCTCCTTACGCACTTGCGCAAATTGTGTGGGAATTGAAACCTCAAACTCATGTGGTGGGGCATATTGACAATCATAAAAGCACTCACTG
>CALVAF010000046.1 GCA_944325475.1 uncultured Helicobacter sp. | reverse complement strand
ATTGAAACAACCACAAAAGTCTTCTCGCAAGGCTCACTTCAAAGCACCGATAGGAAGGCAGACTTAGCGCTACAAGGCAATGGTATGTTTGTAGTGAGTAATAATGGCGGATTTACCAATATGTATACAAGAGATGGTGCTTTTAGCTTTGATGCAGTGGGGAATCTCGTCACTACAAGTGGCTATATCGTGCAAGGCTGGGTGCGGGATTTATCCGAATTGAATTGTAATTGTGGGAGCAGCAATCTTAATCGAGTGGATTCCACAGGACCTATTGGGAATATCACGATTGACCCCCGTCTTACAATCCCTGCAAACCCCACAGGGACAGTGTGGGGGAATATTAATCTCACAAGTGGAACCAAGACAAATTATACCGTCTGTCCAAGTCCGCTTGATAGTAGTGCGGCTAATAACTATACCGCTGGAGGCTTGGATCGAATCTATGATTCTAAAGATGTGCAAATTGAAGTCCCACAAGATATGGGCGTGATGTTTAATGATGCAGGAGAGGCAATGCAGCTCCAAGAGGGGCAAGGCATTTGGGTGAGCTACCAAACAGCCACTACCGAGCCTTTGCATATTGATTCAGCTGCCACTAGTGCTTCTATCACGATTAATGGCGTGACGATTACTTGGAATAATGATCCTAATTCTACGGGTTCTTCTAATCTTCTTGCCGCGCAAGTTGCTATTAATAATCGCAAAGATACTACGGGTGTAGAAGCCCTTACAAGAAATGGCACATTGATTTTGCAAAACACCAACCAGCTTGATGGCGATGGGAGTAACAAAAATATTCGTGTGACAGGTCGAAGTGGTGCGGTGCTTGGATTTGGAGATGGTAGAAATAATCTTGATTCAGCTGTTACTGTTACCACAGCATTCCAATACAATTACACACTCCAAACCGATGCGGATTCCACATCAGGGCAGTTTAGGACGACAGAGGATTTACGCGCGTTAATGCAACAAGATGCTAATAAGGTCAAACAATTTGGCGGGGATTCTGCAGCAGCTGCAAATGCAATGACAGGAAATAATGCTACCTTCTTGCAAAGTAACTATTCTGTCAGTGTCAAACTCAATAGCAACGGGCAGTTTGAAATCAACAACCGCAGCGATGGAATCAACGCTGCAAATGCTGTAGATGGACCTCAATTTGACAATCTTAACATTTTTGTTTCAGCCTATAATGACACACTCACCACCACCAATGTGCTTTTTAAAAATCAAATGAAAGCGATGAATACTGGGGTGCTCGTTGAAGGTGGGAATGTGACCTCAACATCGGGCTTACGAATGGCGACTTACGCACAAACGCTTAATATTTATGATAGTTTGGGGAATAAGCATGACTTCACCATGCAATTTACCAAAGTTGCAAGCAACCAATGGGATTGGCGTATCATCGTGCCAGAACCAGCAGAGATCATCGGTGGGACAGCACAGAGACCCAATATTTTAGAAGGCGGTAGCGTGACTTTTGGGGAGAATGGTCAGATTTTAGGGTTTAATCCCTCTACCATTCAGTTTAAGCCCAATAATGGTGCGGCATACCCACAAAGCATTGATTTGGACTTTGGGACAAGCGGAGGGTATGATGGGCTAACAAGCACCGCATCAGAATCCCAAGCAAATAATATCGATGGCGATGGCTACACTTCTGGAATGCTTCAAGACTTCTATTTTGATGCTACCGGGACGATGATAGGGAAGTTTGATAATGGAGTGACCTTAGCTTTGGCGCAAGTGGCAGTGGCGAGCTTTGCTAACTATGAGGGCTTACAAGAATCAGGCAGCAATCTCTATGCTGAATCACCCAATTCTGGAGGACCAACAATTGGGACGGCAGGTTCGGGTGGAAGGGCAAGTGTCCAAGCCTCTAAGCTAGAAATGAGTAACACTGATTTAAGCCGTGGTTTGACCCAGCTCATCGTGGTGCAGAGAGGATTCCAAGCAAGCTCAAAATCCATAACCACTTCAGACCAAATCCTTAATACCTTGCTTGGATTGAAGCAGTAATGCTTCGCTTACTGCTGCTTAAGCCTTGCTTAAGCCAAGACTTTGGTTGGTAATAACTTGCTAGGATAACAAACGTTGCAAAGAAAAATCAGGATTTTCATTGGGAAAAAACTCTTCAATCCAGCTGCGCTGTGTCTCTTCATAAGCGTCTTTGGTTTGGAGTTTGGGATAATCGTCCTTCTTGATGACTTCAAAAAGCTTTGCTGGATTGTCTTTGTTAAGCGAGGCTTTGAGAACATGCTCACGCTCTTGGTTATAAACCTTAAATCTCACCATAGTTTCTGCCTCTCCAATCTCCCCACAAATGAGGATTTTAGCTTTCAAAGCCATCTCATCAATCTTCTTTAAAATTGTGTCATTGTGGTAATTAAGATTGATAATATCCTTATACTCTTCTAAAAGTTTTTGGTAATTTTTTAAATGATGATCATATTGGTTTAGGAAGTTTTGGATATTTTTGGGAATGGTTTGTTGGTGATAGATTTTGTGGATTTTATGCATTTTATTTTGCATGGTAAGCAAAAAATTAAAAGTCTCTTCCATTTGCTTTCTTAGGTGTTTGGTGTGGGTTTGTAATTGGTTTTTTAGCATCATGTATTCTAGCCTATCTTTTTTGTTGTAGCAAAATCTAGCACCATTGCATTCAAAGAGATTATGTTCTCCTAAAATATTATCCACCACCAAAGAATATTGAAAATAAACTTCATTGTAAGAGCGGACATTTTTGATATAAATATAATCTGCGATGATTTTCCCACCCAGCATACTCTCTACATACGCCACTTTAGCTTCCACAACTCCCTTTTCTAAGACATCAACAACAACAACATTGGCTTTAATGTTTCCTTTATGGGAATTGATATAGGCAATGTCTGCTTCAATCTTGGAATGAGAATGTGTCAAATCGATATTTAAGATTTTAAGGGAGTGATTGATTTCTTGCTTTTTGGTATTTAAGGCATCATCAACGATGAAGCAAAAGGGTGCAATTTCTTTGAAAAATCCATCTTTTTTGGCGACTAATTTGATATGCTGGGAATCTTCTAAAATAGTAATTCCTAAATCCGCTTGAATGGAATGTGATGAAATGGGGTTTATGGGTAGAAACTCACCTTTTAAATCCCGCCCAATATGCCCTTTATAAGGTTTGGTGTATTCTAATAGCAAATCCCCTTTATACACTGCTTTTAGACAAACTTTAGGGATAAATTTGGTTTGCAAATTGCCAACATTATCTTCATCTTGCATTTCATGATAAATCTCAAGCTTCTCATTCTTCCCCTCCACACTTGGCACCCCAAAGGCGACTTTAAGAGTCATTTGCAGCGCAATCCCATTGTCTTTAAGCGCAGAAATAAAGGCATTGATTTGCAAATCTAGCTGACTATACTCTCTAATCCCTACTAAATAGCCATCTAAAATCATTTTTCTATAAAGCTCTTGATAAAGGTCAGATTTCAACCCTTCATAATATTTCATGTTGATATTTGAGGTTAAAGTGGCGTTTAAAATGGTGTTCTGCTCTGAGATGAGCTCGATTCCAAAAGGCAATTTTTCTTTTTGACTTTTTTGGCACAGCTCGACTTTATAAACCTGCTTAATGTCAATTTTAGAGATATAATTGGAGTTTTTATTAAAAATATTAAGGGAGCTAATTTCTTTAAAATCATTTTCATCTTGGCGACTACAAAGGGTTTTGGAGTCTAATAGATAAAAGTCTGCTTCTTCTTGGTAAATCTCGCTTTGTTCTTGCAAAAGTGCTTTAATATCCTCAATGTTTTCAAAAACTTCATAACCTCTTGGCGCAAAAAGCATTTCAAATTCCCTTATAGGCAATACTTTTTAATTAGCGATTGATAATATTGCTCCTCTTGTAGTCTTTCATCAACTGGCACTAGAGGTTGTTTGCAGACTTTGCAACGCAAAAAGGTTTGCTGGGTTTGCATTTCATCATGCAGCGGAAGACACACATCAAGCACTTTGAGCGGACAAAGGCAAATGTAGCTATGGCATTTGTCATTTTGGATATCATGCTCTAGAGCAAAGATTTTTGTTTGTTGTGCTAAAGAGTAGGGAATCTCACCTGCATCTGCTAAATAATGGCGGTAATTCTCTAGCTGCTTGTCTTCTTTTAAAATATGATTGATAAGCCAGTTTTTTGAAAACACATAAAATTTATCACAACTTCTTTGTGGGTCATTGGGATCAATCCTGAAGTTTCGCAAGACATTAACTAAACCTTTGTGGATATTTTTATGCCTTTCAGCAGAGGGATAGCAAATCCTCTCCATATGAGCTTCCTCTTCCTTGAAGTGCGTGATTGCGTATTTTAAGAATTGCTTAATAAGCGCTTGGAGCAAACTCGCTTTATTATCAATGGGCGAATTTGCCAAGCGATGAGCAATTGCTAAGCAATTAAAGAGGTATTTATGTTGGTTGTCCAAAAGTGGATTTTTAATGCTAAATTCTTCGCTCCAATCTAGCATATTGCTCCCCCCCCCCCCCCCTCTCCCCTTCTTATTTTTTTAATATTTCATTTTTTTTTTTTTTAATATTTTT
>CALVAF010000045.1 GCA_944325475.1 uncultured Helicobacter sp. | reverse complement strand
TCCCAACAGATAGCCAAAAGATTCAAAGCCTAAGCCCACAAACCAAAATCCACCCCCAAGGAATCCTGCTAAAAACCCCAGCAAGCCCACATATTGCCATGCAAAAAGAAAACCTTGATTATAATGGGCTAGAAATCCCTCTACCACCCTCTAACCACCTTTTAATCGAAAGTGCTGGAGGGCTTTTTACACCCCTAGATTCTAAAGTTTGCATGATAGATTATTTGCAAAAACACCGCCTCCCTACAATTCTTGTTGGGAGCTATTATTTGGGCGGAATCAATCATATTTTACTCAGCATTGAATCTCTAAGACAAAGGAATATTGAACTCCTAGGGCTTATCATTTCAGGAGAGCAAAATCTGCAAATAGATTTGTTTATCCAAAATTACAGCGGCGTGAAAATCGCCCATTTTCCAACCTACACCCATGATTTTAAAACCCAAGCACAAAACCTTAAAAATTCACTCAAAAAACTTAGAATCTTAAACTTGAAGTAATACTTTAAGAGAGAAAACGTTAGAATTACGGAAAAATATTTTTAAGGTTATAGAATGAAGCTTAGACTCCCACACGCGCCTTATATTGGAAACAAAATAGCGCTCGATTTATCAAGTTGTGAATTTGTCAGTGTTTTACACGGAATTGAAAGCCTTAGCAAAGTGGCACAAAACTTCATCGAAGCAGACATCAAAGAAGAGATGAAAATCGAGGAAAAGGCACGAGAAATTTTAGAAGAGAATTTAGAGGAAATCGAATTTATGCAGGCTGATGAACACCAGCTTTTTTGGAAAATCAAACACAAACTCGCTGAAAATGAAGGCTTTATTTTAAATTGGGAAGACCGCTATAATAACCTCGCACACAAGATTCTTGATGCGCTTTATGAAGAAGATTTAATTGAGTTTTCCACCTCTGAAACACGCGTGAAAAATGTCATTTTCAAAGCCATTGATGGCTATGTCAAAATCTACAATGAAATCGAAGATATTGTCAATGAAAAAATCAGCAATTACAAACGCAAAATCGTCTTTGGATCTGAAGAGTATGATTTGATTTTTGATAGACTTTATCAAGAAGAGCTAAAAAAGAGGGGATTCTTATAATGGAAGCTTTGAGGGACGCTTGGGTTTATTTAGAAAATGGAATGTTTTTTGAGGCAAAAAGCTTTGGTGCGGACAAAACAGCAGTGGGTGAGCTTGTCTTTAACACTTCAATGAGTGGCTATCAAGAAATCACAACAGACCCAAGCTATGCAGGGCAATTTGTCTGCTTCACCATGCCAGAAATCGGAATTATCGGGGCAAACCCAAATGACACAGAAAGCCATGGCATCTTTGCCAAAGGCATTTTATGTCGCAATTACAATGAGTTTTATTCTAATTTTAGGGCAAAAGAGAGCTTAGGAGAATTTTTAAAAGGGCATGATTGCATGGGAATTTGTGCGCTAGATACGCGAATGCTTACCCAAATTCTACGGAAACAAGGGGCAATGATGATGATTGCCTCAAGTGAAATTTCTAATAAAGCAGAGCTTAAAAGAATCCTTGAATTTTCCCCAAGAATCGAGGAAATTAACTATATCAAAGAAGTTAGCACCAAAGAGAGCTACACCCATAAAGAAGGGCGGTTTGACTTTAGTATTATGGATTTTCCAAAGCCCAAAACCAATAATTAGATTCTTGCTATTGACTTTTGAATCAAAAAAAGTATTTTAAGGGAGCTTGTAAGTGCGGGGTTTAGCATAGAGGTAATCCCACATGAATTTAATGCTGATTCTTTAATCACACGATTCCAAAATAAAGAATTTGATGCAATCTTTCTTTCTAATGGACCCGGCGACCCACAAGTTTTAGAACAAGAAATCACAGAAATCAAAAAACTCATCGAGGCAAAAATCCCAATTTTTGCTATTTGCCTAGGACACCAGCTGCTTTCTCTAGCACAAGGCTACCCCACACATAAGCTCAAATTTGGACATCATGGCGGTAACCACCCTGTTAAAAATCTTCTCACCAACCAAGTTGAAATCACCGCCCAAAACCACAATTATTCTGTGCCACAATCCATTCAAGAAATTGCAGAAATTACTCACCGCAACCTTTTTGATGGGACAATTGAGGGTTTGCGGTATAAAAACGCTCTAATTTTCTCCCTCCAGCACCACCCAGAAGCTGGACCAGGACCTTTAGAATCCACCGCACTTTTTAGAGAGTTTGCAAAGCTACTAGAAGAATCCAAAGCCTAATAAGGGCTTAAATTGACAAAGACTATTCAGAGCATTCTAAGCCAACTCCACCAATCCTCCAACCTCCGCACTCTCTCCCCCCAAAAGCATAGAGGCTTAGAAATCCAAAAAGGCAATAAATGGCTTTTGAACCTTGCAAGCAACGACTACCTTAACCTTGCAAGCAACCAAGAATTTATCACAGAATTTCTAGATTCTAATCTTTTTAGGGAAAACTGCCTCTTTAGTGCCTCTTCTTCGCGCAGTTTAAGCGGGAATTTCGAGATTTGTGAAGCTTTTGAAGAGTATTTAGAATCGCTTTTTGGAAAAAAAACTCTGCTTTTTAATAGCGGCTACCACGCAAATGTGGGGATACTTAACGCACTAAGCAGACTTAAAAATGTCCTTTTTCTTGCCGATAGGAACATTCATGCTAGCCATATCGATGGACTAAAATCTTTTAGCAAAGTGACTTTGAGGCGATTTTTACACAATGATATGCAGGATTTGGAACGAATACTGGAGCAAAATGCCAAGGAGTTTGAGGCGATTTTTGTTTTGAGTGAGGGGCTTTTTAGCATGGAAGGTGACTTTGCAAAAATACAATCCCTCATCGCCCTAAAAAAGAAGCATAAAAATGTGTATTTATATATCGATGAAGCCCATAGTATTGGGAGTTTTGGAGAGAATGGCTCGGGACTTTGCTATCCTTTTTTAAAAGACATTGATTTTTTGATTCTGACCTTTGGCAAAGCCCTTGCCTCTGTGGGTGCATGTGTGCTGTGTGCAGACGAGTTTAGGGATTATTTTATCAACTTTGCAAGGAGTCTCATTTACTCCACTGCGCTACCGCCTATTAATGTGGCAATGAGCTATTTTGCCTTTATGCACCTTCCTCATTTGCAAAAAGAAAGGGATAATCTTGCTAAAAATAGCTGCGAGTTTAAGAAACTTTTGCAGCGCAACCTTTGTTATGAGGTTTTGGGGGAATACAATATTTTAAGCTTGATTCTAAAAGACAATACAAAGGCGGTTTTCTTTCAAAAAGAACTAGAAAAAAGAGGTTTTTTTGCCCCCGCTATCAAGCCTCCAACTATCCCTAAAAATCACGCTTGTTTGCGATTTTCACTAACACAAAAGATTCCACTAGAATCACTTGAATCTCTCTGTAATTCGCTAAAAGAAATTGATAATGAATATTTATCATAATATTAGTAACCATAAAAACATTTTATTAATATTTGGTGGGTTTGCCTCACATTTTACCCATTTTCAAAATTTTATCCCCAAAAATTGTGATTGGATTTTGCTCTCCTATTACACACATTTGGATTTTATGGAGTTAGATAGATTCTTGCTTTCCTTACAAAATAAAAATCTGCATTTGCTTGGCTTTTCTATGGGCGTTTGGGCAGCAAATTTGTTTTTAAATCAAACCCAAATCCCTCTTAATTTCCACTCCAAAACTGCTATCAATGGCACAGAATATGGAATCCACAAGACCTATGGAATCCACCCCAAACTTTTTGCCCTCACACAGAAAAGATTCCACCTAGAATCCTTTAAAAAAAACCTTTTTGGTATCCATTATCCACCCCCAAAAGATTTTATTTTTTTAGATGAATTGCTACTCAAAGAGGAATTAAACTTTTTCCTAGCCCACCAAAAATTCATAAAAAGCGCCTTAAAATGGAATAGAATCATCATCTCCACAAACGACTTAGTTTTCCCCACACAAGCCCAAAAAAGCTTCTGGAATCTTCAAGGCTACACACAAGAAATCAAAGAAATCAAAGCCCCACATTTTGCCTTTTTTGACTGGGAAATTATATGCTAAAAAACACCTTACAAAAGACCTTTTTAAAGGCACAAAACACTTACAATAAAGCCGCAACAATCCAAAACAAAATGCAAGGAATTTTGCTAGAGATTCTACACTGCTACCAAAGCCACTCTCACTTTCAAAATATCCTAGAATTAGGCTGTGGTAAAGGACTCTTTTCAGGCAAACTTGCCAAAAACTTGACATTTGATAATTTGATTGCTTTAGACCTCGTGGATTTTTCCAATGATTTTTATGCCCATCTTGCAAATATTTTATCCCCTAAAGTTTCAATTCCTTCTTCAAATCAGCTCAATTCTCAAAATCTAGCTTGGTTAAAACCAAAGAATCTTGTTCCTACAAACATAAAATTTTTACAATTTGATATGGAAAATTTAGAAATGATAAAAAATATTTATCAAAATATAAGTTTTGATTTAATCACTTCCAATGCCGCTCTACAATGGACAAATCAACCCCTAATCCTACCCAAAATTACCCAACTTGCACACAGCAATTCCTGCTTACTCCTAGGAATCTTTGGCAAAAACAACTTAAAAGAAATGCGAGAATTCCTAGGAATTGGACTAGATTATCTAAGCCCTTTTGATTATCAAGAAATTTTAAGCCAAGATTGGCAAATCCTAGAATGCTTTAGCACACTTGAAACCCTGCACTTTCAAAGCCCTCTAGAGGTTTTTAGGCATCTTAAAAATACTGGCGTGAATGTCTATGGCGCTTCTTTTACCCTCACAAAATCCCATTTAAAATCCTATGAAAAACACTTCCAAAATACCCTCACCTACGAACCTCTTTATCTTTTGGCACAAAAAAAGTAGAATCTTAGAAAAACAATGCTATAACTCCAAAAATTATTTTTGGGATTAAAAATGGGAAAACCACTCACACACATAATGCCATATTTACAAAGCGCTAGAAAAGATTTTTTTACTCCTTTTGTGCTCAAACTTGCATTCTTGCCATTGGTTTTTTCTTTATTATTTTGGGGAGTTATTTTTTATTTTTTTGGTGGGAATTGGTTTTTAGATTTATATAGCTTTATTCGCCCTGATTTATCTATTAAAACCTCTTGGCTCTCTTGGATTCAAAGCCTATTAGATTACACCATTAAAAGCACTTTATTTGTTTTTTTAGCCATTTTATTTTTGGTTTTAACCCTCATAAGCAACCTCATCATCTGTTCTTTTTTAACACCTTTTGTGATTAATTTTATCCACAAAAAACATTATTCCAACCTCTCTATTCAAGCCGATACAAGCCTTATTTCTTCGATTTTCTCACTGATTTTCACTTATTTATTCTATGCTCTTTTTTTAATTTTGCTAATCCCTTTTTATTTCATTCCTTTTATTGGGACATTGCTAATTTTACTTCCAAATTATTGGCTTTTTTCAAAAACGCTTATTTCAGATGTGGGGGAAAATATTTTTAGTCAAAAAGAATTTAAAGAAATCAAAAAAAACCATAAAACTCCAATAAGAAACCTTATCCTATCTCTTTATGGCTTAAGTTTAATTCCTTTTTTAAATTTCTTTATTCCTCTTTTTTCTCTCATTGCTCTAAGTCATTTATTTTTTCATATCAAAGGAGGTTTAGATTATGGAAATCCAAATTGAACGCGCCGTTTTAAGCTCAATTTTTTTTGACCCACAACAGCTAGATGTCGTTTCTGAAATCCTCATTCCAGAGGATTTCTCTTACACACCCAATCAAAATATTTTTGCTGCGATGCTAGAGCTTAGACGACTTGATATGCCTATTGATGAAGAGTTTATCCTCAAAAAATCCACCAAATCTCGCCCCATAGACCAAGAAGAGATTTTAAATATCCTAAGCACAAGCCCAATTAGCGATATTCACGCTTACACACAAGAGATTAAAGAAGATTCTACCAAAAGAAAATTACACTCTTTAGCAATGAAGATTAATGAAGCCAGCAATGATTCAGATAATCCCGTCAAGGACATTATCGACTACCTCCAAAGCGAACTTTATAAAATCACCAATATCCATGAAAATCGAGAATTTAGGGATTCAAAAGAAGTTACCATTGCAACTTTACATTATATTGAAGAGATGAAAAAACGCGGAAACTCTGTGCTTATTGGGGTAGATACCGGATTTCATTCACTCAATGAAAAAACCACAGGCTTTGGCAAAGGGGATTTAATCATCATTGCAGCGCGTCCAGCTATGGGCAAAACCACTTTAGTTTTAAATATGGCACAAAAAGCCCTAGATACCGGCAAAGGCGTGGCATTTTTCAGCCTTGAAATGCCAGCAGAACAGCTCATGCTAAGAATGCTTTCAGCCAAGACTTCCATTGCCCTGCAACATTTGCGTGTAGGGAATTTGCAAGATGAGGAGTGGGAGCAACTCTCAAATGCTGCAGACATTATGGCAAATGCACCACTCTTTATCGATGATAACAGCCTTTTAACCATTCACCAATTTCGCACCAAAATACGAAAAATAAAATCCAAGCACCCAGAAATCGGGCTTGCAATAATTGATTATCTACAGCTAATGAGTAGCTCTGATAGCAAAAAAGATCGCCACCAAGAAGTTAGCGAGATTAGTCGGGGATTAAAGATGATTGCTAGGGAATTAGAGATTCCAATTATCGCCCTCTCACAGCTCAATCGAAGCCTAGAATCACGTAGCGATAGACGTCCCATGCTCTCTGACTTGCGAGAATCAGGCGCTATCGAACAAGATGCGGATATTATTCTTTTTGTCTATCGCGATGCCGTTTATAAACAAAAAGATGAGAAAGAAAAAGAGGAAGCCGCTAAAAAAGAAGGCAAGGAATACAAATCCACCTTTATCCCAAAAAATGAGGAGGAAGCCGAGATTATCATTGGCAAACAAAGAAATGGTCCAACTGGTGTCATCAAGCTAACTTTTCACAAGCATTGCACGCGATTTGTGGATTCTACTGATTCAAACCAAGCCCTAGAAATCATCTATGAAGCCACCGCACAAACCACACAAACGCAATTCACACCACCACAAAATGATAGCAATATAGAAGTGCCAATTATTTAAGGACTTCGCTACAAAATCCCTAATAAGCATAAAAAGCAGCACAGAAACTTATGCCTTAAAAAGTAAAAAGATTCTTGTCTAAAATTATTTTAATATGGGCGATTCTTTGCTATACTCTCAATACAATATTTTCCAAAAAAGGACATTATATGAAAATAACCTACACTCTCACAGACGAATCCCCAGCATTAGCGACTTATTCCTTTTTGCCCATTGTTAAGGCATTTTTAAAAAGGGCAGATATTGAGGTAGAGACTGCAGACATCTCACTTGCTGCTAGAATCTTGGCTTGTTTCCCAGAAAATGGCTACAAAGATGAGTTAGCTTTACTCGGTGCGCTTGTCAAAACCCCAGAGGCAAATCTCATTAAAACCCCCAATATTTCGGCATCTATCCCCCAGCTCAAAGCTGCCATTGCAGAA
>CALVAF010000044.1 GCA_944325475.1 uncultured Helicobacter sp. | reverse complement strand
CCCCTTATCAATCTTTACACGCTTTTTTTTTTTTTTTTACACACCAAAAGACTAAAGATTCTAGCCCTAGTCGCCCCAGCATATTATCTTTTTTTAAGCGCAAGTATTTTTAGTGGGCTTGTGGCTTGGGCGATGATTGGGTTTGTTTTGACTTTCAAGATTCTAGTCATGCTTGTCCTTTGGCTTGTTATTTTTGTCTTTGAAATCAAACGCCACAAAAGGCAAAAGCTAACAATAATCGAGGCAAATCCTAAGATTAGAGAGGCTTTTTTCCAATGGGCGAAATTCAAATACCTCTTTGATTTTTGTGCCTTTGGGTTGATTTTTATCCTTTGGGGCTAAAATGCAGTTTATCATTCATAAAGACGCTGGCAAGGAAGTTTTGAAGCTAGAGGGCGAGACTTATCACCATCTCTTTCACTCCAGACGCACACATAAGGCACAATCGCTACAACTACGGAATCTTAGGGATTTTAACTGCTACACTTACACCATTGCCAATCTAAGCAAAAAAGACGCTACCCTAAAGCTAGAATCCACCATCCAAACTCCGCTACAAACCCCATCAAAAGGGCATCTTATTTGGGCGATGATGGAGCCTAAAAAGATCGAAAAAACACTTCCTTTTTTAAATGAACTCAATCTCCAAAAAATCACTTTTTTTTATGCAGAATATTCACAAAAAAACTTCAAACTTAACTTAGAGCGAATCCAAAGAATCTTGGAAAACTCCTGCGAACAATGCGGACGAATCACACT
Source organism: uncultured Helicobacter sp. (assembly GCA_944325475.1). Lineage (GTDB taxonomy): Bacteria > Campylobacterota > Campylobacteria > Campylobacterales > Helicobacteraceae > Helicobacter_D. The sequence goes on along the minus strand of CALVAF010000044.1, from coordinate 6,420 downwards.
TTTAGAAATTGAAGTTTTAGAAAATCTTCAAAGCATTCTAGAAAAATACCCCAATATGGCGGTTTTGGACTTTGGTGGAGAACCCCTAAATAGCGACTTAAAAATCCCTATTTTAGTAGGAGCAGAGGGCGGTTTTAGCCCAAAAGAAAGAGAGATTTTAAAAGGCAAACCTACCTATAGCGCTATAAATTCCAATATCCTACGAAGCGAAAGTGCCGCAATGTATGCCATGTCAAAAATTTTATAAAATTCTAACCCCATATATTTATTTTATCCCTAACCCCCTTACCTCCCAAATCAATATTCTATCGGCTTGGGCATAGCGCTTATATTATATTTCAAACAAAACTTATCAACTACTCATTTAACTCCAGCATAATGAAGAAATAAAATAATCTCAAATCATTCTGCATTTGACTTGTGATTTGCGGAAAATACACCTTAATAAAATAATATTTTGGGATATGGCAACACATTTTTCACACCTTCTAAAGAAGTCTCGCTAAACCCAATTATTTGTGTCACTTTAGATTTTGTATTTAACTCTATTATTGGCTCTTCTTGGAATTCCATTGATAAGGGTATAATATTTCGTAGTCTAAACTCATTTGCCATAGAGTATGAAGCCAAGCCTATTTCCATAAATTACAATTTTATTCCTCATTTATTGTATTTTATACACATACGCGTGTATTTCTTTTATTGTTTTGCCATTCTATAATATCAAAACCTTTTAGCTTTGTAGAATCTATTGTCAAATCAAATTCTATAAAGGTAGTTTGAGAATCTCTACAAATATTCTTAGCTCTAAAGTTTAGATTTTCACAAGAATCAAAAATATTTTTATAGCTTCTAAACATTTTTCTATCCCTCCTAATCTTTTCACTACTGAATCACAAAGAATAAATCCTTATCCAATAAAACACTCACTGCATTGGTCTCTTTAGAGTTAAAAGCCTCAATGTATTGTTTGGTTAAATCTTTACCTTCCTTTTTTAAATTTATTAATGTGGTATTAATATTTTCAGAATTGACCTCATCTACTTCTAGCCACTATTACATTGGCGCCACTTTCCCTAGCAGCCTTGATACCCTTTTATTATCTTTTACTATCAGACATTGAGGATTAAAATCAAGCTTTGTGATAGCTTTTTCATACATCTCTAAACTTGGTTTGCCTTGCTTGACATCTTCATTGGAAATGTAAAAATCAAAGTAATTTCTAAAGCAGATTTTTACATCAATTTCTATAGTCTTTCTTATAGAGTTAGAACAAACTGCCATTTTATAGCCTTTATTGTTTAACTTCATCAACGCAAATTCATGGTTAAAGCGAGGCTTACACAAACTATAAACTAACTCCATTGTATATTTCTGCTTCATTTCATTGATAAAGGTATGCAAAGATTCTAGCCATCCCCTATCTAAAGAAAGCATTTGTAGTTTTTCCTTGATAGGCAGACCCTATCAAAAAATTGCCTTAATCCTTGAAAAACTCCCTAGCTTTACATGGATAATCTACACAAAGCATTAATGTGTCATTTTCTTTTAGCTTCTAATAGTCTCTTTTATGTGATTAAGGGGATACGATACAGACTTCTTTGTCATTTTTTAAATTCATCAATAAAATGGGAATGAAATTCATCAAGCCACACCCCACAAGCCCTATCCTAAAAAGAAGGATTCATTTCATATTCGCTCTGCTAAGTAACTTTTTTAAGCGGAATTTGCAAGCCATCAGCTTTAATATTTAAAGCAAGGGGAAAAGTGGAGTTATTTTTTGCATAAAGAGCCAAATAAAACTCAAAAGCCAGAGAGCTTTTACTCCCTCTATCATGAGAGATGACTAAATCCCCCCCCTAGTCTCTAATACCCATCTCCACCCTAAAAGAGTTTTGCAAAAGAGTGTTGAAGGCTTCTTTGAAAAGCTGAAATTGTATTTTTCTTATTTTCTTTTTGCCACTATCTTGTGATGTGATAAATTTTTCATTAAATTCCTTTGATAAAAAAATATCTCGCTTTGGTTAATATTTATTTCACAAAATTGCTTAAAATATAAATTTTCCCTTACATAAAAAATCAAAAAATGGTATATTTATAAATTAAATTATAAAGAGAGAGAATGCAACCCACAACAACACAAACAATAAAAATCAAAAAAGCTTTTACCATGCTAGAATTGGTATTTATTTTAGTAATTTTAGGGATTTTAGCCGCTGTGGCAATCCCAAAAATTTCCGCAAGTAGAGATGATGCGAAGCTTGTCGCGCTCAAAAGTGACATCGCCACCCTCAAAAGCTCCTTTCCTGCCTATTTCCTTGCACAAGGACAAGGCACTTTTAATGACGTCATTGCCCTAAGCGCTAGTAATTGGAATCTAGGTGACTTTGCGATTTCCACAATACTTGAATCCCCAAATGGAGGGGCATGCATCAGCGCACAACTCCTAAGCGATTCTAATGGCACACAAGCCTCCGCATCTAATCAAGTGCGATTCTTAAGAATCACCACACAAGCCACTCAAAATCCCAATGGAAGCACTTGTGAGAAACTTGTTTATCAGCTCAATTTAGATTTGGCAAAACCCCTTATGATTCCGCTTCTAAGTAATTCCATTGTGTTTTAAATCTCATCTTTTTTGCCTTTTACGCAAGCTAAATCCCTCATGCCACCTATGCCACAATCACCACAAAGCCTTCACACTTTTAGAGGTTTTGCTTGTCTTACTTTTACTTGGAATCTTACTTAGTTTTGGGATTCCAAAGCTCTTTAACTACCAGCAAAGCGCCTGCGATAAAAAACTTCAACTCCAAGTCCTCAATTTCAAAATCGCCCTACGGAATCAAGCCAAAACCCAAAACACAACCACACCAACTTTCGACCTACCCAAGCTCTATCAAAGCCTCGATATGCAGCCAAGTAGCTGCTACTTCAAGCCCCAAAACAATGGTTTTATTGGAATCAACTCAGATAAATCCGTCTTTTTTGTGTTAAAAAATGGAATCTTGGAATGTGAAAATACCAAAAGCTCAAGCCTGCATAATGGCGAATCCTACTGCGACATTTTTTAAGCAATTTTTTATAACACAGCCAATTTTGCTTGGCATTGAAAATCCCTTGAGATTTTAAAAATCTAGCTCTTTAGAAATTTTAAGAATCTCTGACATCGGCAATTTGTGGATTTTTCTCTACATTAATATGCGTGTAAAAATAAGCACAAAAGCAGTCTTTGCAACATTTCTTAAAGACTAGCTTATCATCTTCATTTTACGCAACAATATCCCAAAATTTCCTCCAAACAATGTAGTGATAGCATTTTCATCACCCTTAGAACCATTTATCAAAACTGCATTAGGCATAAGTAAAGTTTTTCAAACTCGCCAATAGCAAATGGTTTTATCTTTTAAAAGATTAGTATCAAGTTATAATTTCTACCAAGCCGCGCTTTTTACGCATTAAAAGGAATAGAATCAAGAAATAAGCTATCCCTATTTCAGCAAACTCAAATCGCTTTAATACTTGAAATCACCAATAAAAATAGCCAAATAACTGGCATTAATTCCTTCAATGATATTGGTTTGATAATTAATAAATTTTAGATAGGTGTTAAATATTTTTAGTTAATTTCCATTGAAATGCACAATCGCCGACCCCCAAGTCAATCCACCACCAAAAGCATCAAGAAGCAACCTCGAACCCCTTTTAATAAGCCCTAGCTCATAATAATCATTCATCGCCATAGGAATCGAAGCTGCCGAAGTATTGCCATATTTCTGCACAGTTTTAACAACTTTCTCTGTGGGGAAGCCCAACGCATCTCCCACCGCAGAAAGAATCCGTAAATTCGCTTGGTGTGGAATAAAAAAGTCAATGTCCTCGTTGGTGAGGCAATTTGCCTTTAAAATCTCAATCACATCGTTAGTTAATGTTTTTACGGCAACTTTAAAAGTCTCATTACCCTTCATTTTAATAAACTGCAATCGTTCTTGGAGCATTTTAGCATTCGCTGGATTCCTACTTCCACAACCCGGTGTCATCAAAAAATCCTGATAACTGCCATTAGAAGCAACTCTCACATCTAAAATCGACTGATTCTTCTCCTCACTATATCCAATTACCGCCGCTCCCGCTCCATCACCAAAAAGCACACAAGTGCTTCTATCTTGCATATCAATGATACTTGATAACTTTTCTGCCCCAATAATAAGGACATTTTTACACGCTCCTGATTCAACAAAAGACTTTGCAAGATACAAAAGATAAATAAACCCGCTACAGGCTGCTGAAATGTCAAATGCGGGTTTGTTGATGATTCCAAGGTTATTTGCCACCACACAAGCTGTTGAGGGCATACAAAAAAAATCCGGCGAGATAGTCGCCACAATAACCATATCAATTTCTTGAGGGGTAAGGTTTGCCCTTTTGATTGCAATTTGTGCAGCTTTGGTAGCCAAATCACTCGCAGCCTCGCTAGGGTTAGCAAACCTCCGCTCCTTGATTCCAGTCCTTTTTTGTATCCATTCATCACTTGTATCGACGATTTTTGAAAGGTCATCATTAGTAATGATTTGTTTTGGAATATAAGCACCAATGGAGTTTAAAGTCGCATAAATTTTTTTCTCCATAGGCTCTCCTAAAATTTATTTCATCATATATGATTCTAGGGCTTTTAGAATCTTATCATTAATGCCATTTTCAATTGTAGAAATTGCTTGAAAAATTGCATTTTTCATCGCCTTAGCATTACTTTTGCCATGACAAATAATCACATTCCCATCAATGCCTAAAAGTGGAGCTCCGCCGTATTCTGCATAATCAATCTGCTTTTTAAGCTTCTTAAAAACACTCCGCATAAACAGCGCCCCAAAAGTTCCAATAGGGGAAGTTTTAATGTATTGCTTCAGCAAATAAATAATCGAATCTGCAACACCCTCACTAGCCTTTAGCACAACATTGCCAACAAAACCATCACACACAATAACTTCCACCGAAGAATCAAAGATGTTATTACCTTCAACATTGCCAACAAAACTAGGGTGATTCTTCAAAAGCTCCATAGCAGATTTGGTGATTTCATTGCCCTTACATTCCTCTTCACCATTAGTAAGAAGCCCTATTCGCACCTTAGAGTATTTTAAAATCCACTTGGCATACTCATGCCCCATAATGCCAAACTCATAGAGATTTTCTGCCTTGCAATCCACATTCGCCCCTGCATCAATAATGAGGCTTCTCTTCCCATCAATACGTGGCATCAAAGTGCAAATTGCTGGACGCGAAATGCCCTTTAAACGCCCAATTTTGAGAGTCGCTAAACTCATTGTCGCACCGCTATGCCCTGCTGAAACAACCGCATCGACTTCTTTGTTTTTTAGCATTTCCATAGCAAGATAAATCGAGCTATCCTTACGCTTAAGTGCAACCGTAGCCCCATCATCCATTGCGATAAAATCCTCACAATGCACAATTTGAACCCTACTTGCCATTTTTGCAGGAATCAATGGAGTAAGAATCTTCTCATCACCAATAAGAACCAAAGAAAAATTCCTCTCCTTTAATGCCCACAATGCACCCTCTACAAGTGGCGAAGCTCCAAAGTCACCACCCATTGCATCCACAACGATTCTCACAACGCTTACCAAGCCTTTTAGTTTTTATATTTTCCGGTGAATTTATTCACTCTATGTGGCATTTTCCAAGTGCCATCTTTATCTTTTATCGGCATTGCTAAAGTGATTTTATAATGCGTTCTTCTCTTTGCTGCTCTTGTTTTGCTTACACGTCTCTTTGGTACTGCCATTTGTCACTCCTTAAATTTTATTGTTAATATGATAATCACAACGAATCATTTATAATTCGCCCCTCAAAATCTCTTCTAAATCAATGCTTCCATTCTCACACTCAACAACTTCCTCAAAATGCTCATTATCTAGGCTCACTTTGCCATTGCTGAGATAAAACTCAATGGTTTGATTTAATGATTCTAGGTATTCCTCACCTCTCAAATCACAAACTAGCTCAATCTCTCCTTGCAACTTTGCTTTAAGCCTGATAAAGTCCCTATGACTGCTATCATAAGACAAAAACCCTTCAAATTTAATCGAATCTTGCTGGAGGCAAAAAGGCACCTTCTCGCCGTTTTTGCAAGTTTGGAATGCCTTTAAAAAAGGAATCTTGGATTCCAACTTAGCAAATTTCTCTTTCTGCAAAGAAAAATTTAATTTCCTTTTGCGCATTTTCTAGGCTGTCACTTCCATGCACCGCATTTGCATCGATGCTTTCAGCAAAATCTGCCCTTATCGTCCCTGCTACGGCTTCCTTAGGGTTTGTAGCCCCCATTAGCTCACGATTCTTCGCCACAGCATTCAAGCCCTCTAGCACCATGACAACAACGGGTCCGCTCACCATAAAAGCCACTAA
>CALVAF010000043.1 GCA_944325475.1 uncultured Helicobacter sp. | reverse complement strand
GACGAAGCGAAATACACACAAAAATACCTTGATTCTTACAAACTAGATTTCATTCTCACAAAAGGTGGAGAAACACGACAAGAATCACTGCAAAATGCGCTTGAAAAAGTGCAAGAAGAGTGGGTTTTGGTAAGCGACATTGCCCGCTGCAATATGCCAAAAGAAGTTTTTACAAAAATCCTCTCAAATCTTGGCAAATATGATTGTGTTATACCCTATTTGAGCCTTCCTGACACAATTGCTTATGATGATGGCACATTACAATACCTTAATCGCGAAAAGCTCAAAGTGATTCAAACCCCCCAACTTAGTAAAACCAAAGTTCTAAAAGAAGCCCTACTTAAAGGCAATTTTACTGATGAAAGCAGTGCCATTGCTGCTTATGGCGGTGTGGTGGGATTCCTAGAAGGCTCAAAAGAAGGCAAAAAAATCACGAATTTAGAAGATTTAAAATCACTACAACTCCCTCCACCAAGCCCCAAAAGCATCGTGGGCTTAGGCAGCGACATACACGCGCTTAAAGTAGGGAATGGAATTATTTTGGGTGGAATCAAAATCCCTTGTGATTATGAACTCATCGCCCATAGCGATGGCGATGTTTGTTTGCATGCCTTAGGCGATGCGATTTTAGGTGGCATTGGTGCAGGCGACATTGGCGAGTGGTTCCCCGATAACAACCCAGCTTACAAAAATGCTGATTCTGCAAAACTCCTTGCAAAAATCGTAGAGTTTGCTACCGATGTTGGCTACACTATCAAGCAAACCGACCTTACTATTTTTTTTTTTTTTTCCAAAATCTCGCCTTATAAAAATGCCATAGAAAAGCGTATTGCAGAGATTCTTGGGATTCCACTTTTTTGTGTTAATGTCAAAGCTACCACAACAGAAAAACTCGGTTTTATCGGCAGAAAGGAAGGGATTATGGTCCAAGCTAGTGTTATTTTAGAATACTTTAACTGGAAAAAATCACTATAAGAGGTTTTTATGGAAATTTTAACCATAGAAAATGAAGTTTATTTAGCACAAAGCATCGCTTCTAAACTAAGCCATTTTGGGTTTAATTGCGAAATTGTCTCAAGCACACAAGAAGCGCTAGAACATGACAAAGCCGATATTGTTTTGCTCTCCACTAGCATTTCAGGACAAAACTTTTACCCCTTGATTGAAAAATTCTGTGATTCCATTGTCATTTTAATGGTGCCTTATGTCAATGATGACACCGTCACACGCCCCCTACAAGCTGGAGCTAGCGATTATATTGTAAAACCCTTCATGATTGATGAACTCGTGCGTAAAATCAGGCAACACACAAATTTCAAACAACTTCAAAAAGAAATTGCCTTTTATCGTGATTATTTTTGCAGCTCTTTGTTAGCTTCCTCCCACACGATTACTTTCAAAATCTCTTTCCCCTTCATCATCAAAAGCACCTCCCAAAAAGCAATTGATATGTGCGTGGCACATTATGCCATTCACAAAAAACTTCCTATTGATTTTATCTCACTTTATAAAACCAAAGACTATCATAAGTTTCTAAAATCCACTTCCAAGCAAAAGCTAACCTATGTCATTGGCTTTGAAACCCTCTCTAAAGAAGACAAAGAAAACTGCATCAAATCACTAAAAAACACCCCTATCATTTTTTCATGCCTTAATAGCGAGGTGGGGAACTTCCCTAATGTCTATGAAATTGAGACTAAAGATGTCTCTCAAGGTTTGCATGAGGATATTTTAAGTGTCGATGACTATGTCAAAGCTATAATTCTGAGTTTTGAAGACAAATACCCTGACACCGAACTTAGTAAAAAGCTGGGAATGTCAAGAAAAAGCTTATGGGAAAAAAGAAAAAAATATGGAATCACTAAGAAGAAATAATTCCTTATTTATTGACCAAGAGGCATTGTTTGCTCTTTTTTTATGCAAAGAAGGGCTATTAGAACCCGTTAGTCACCTCATGAATGAGAGCGAAATGCAAAAGAATGAAAAAAATCAAATCTTTCCGCTCTCTTTTATCCTCGCACCTGCAGGAAAACGCAATCAAGAAGTCTTGCAAAATGCCTCCAAAGGCGAAATTTTAAACCTTGTTTGCGACTATAAAATATGTGGAGAACTCATTGTTGATTCTGTTTTCCCCATCGATAAAAAACAAAGGCTAATACAAATCACAGGCGGGGATATTTATTCCAAAAAAGCACAAAATATCTACAAAAGGCTTGGCGATTTCGCCCTCTGTGGCGACTACCAACTCACCCCGCAAATCACCTACCCTATCAATCAAACTCTCAAAGACACTATCTTACAAACTAAAAAAACCATCCAAGCCTCCAGTATCACCTCAATCATGCTTGATGTCTCTCCCATTACTCGAATCCATGAGCGAATCTTCCGACTAATTTTAGATGAAAATGAACTTTTGGTGCTTTTTTTATTCAAAAAACAAAATGAGAATTTGCTTAGCTTTGAAATCCGCAAACAATGCCTTGAATATGTCATCGAAAACTACCTCCCCAAAAACCGAATTCTCATCTTCCCACTCAATGCTATCTATCTCTTTGAAGGGGCGCATGGCATACTGCTCAATGCTATCATCTCTCAAAATTTAGGCTGCGATAAAATGGTCATCGGCGAAACCCACCCAAACCTTACCTTTTATTACGAAAAACAAAAGGCTTATTCTATTTTTGACACCACCAAAGAAATCAAAATCAAAGTCAAATTCTTAAGCGAGTTTGTTTATTGCCAACAATGCAAAACCATCGTCAGCGTTAAAACCTGCCCCCATGGTAAGCACCACCACATCAATTACCACGCACGTTTTATTCAAGCAATCTTGCAATCTGGGCTAATTCCACCTCCCATTCTCGTGCGTAAAGAAATTTCAGCTAAAATCCTTGCACATCTCTTCCCTAGTCGCTTTGGGAATCTCATCAAACAATTTGGGACAATGTTTGCTGATAATGGAATCATCAAAGAGCAAAGCGAAGAAGATTTTTATATCAAGCTCTCACAACTCTACCAAACCCATTCTCTAAACTAGGATATTTTTATGCAAAATCAAAACAAAAACTTTTTTTTAGACTTTCAAGATTCCAAAGATTTTTTATGCAAAATGTATCTCACACTTTTTTTTAGCGGCTTAAGCAAAAAAGCACCCGGCACCATTGGCACACTTCTAGCCCTTCCTTTTGGGTGGGCGATTGCTTATTTTATCGCACCCAGCACCCTCTTTTTACTTGCTTTGCTTGTGAGCGTGATTGCAGTTAAAATCATCGACAATTACGAAAAGCAAGGGCTAAGTCATGATAGGCAAGAAATCGTGATTGATGAGTTAGCAGGGGTTTGGATTAGCATTTCTATGATAGGACACACTTATGTTGGGCTACTCCTTTCTTTTATTTTATTTCGTATTTTTGATATTTGGAAGCCTTCTATCATCGGTAGAATCGATAGAAACACAAAAGGTGGCTTGGGTGTAATGGGAGATGATTTGCTAGCTGGATTTTTTGCAGGATTGGTTGGGTCAATCCTCCTTAAGATTCTCTTGCAATTCTCAGTCCTTGAACCTTTTTTAAACCTTAGCTTTTAGGTTTCCAAAATAGCAAAAAGACCTCTAGCACAATAAATCCAAACACACAATACAGAAAATACTCTGCCTTTTTTTGCACCTCTTTAACTATATTTTGCGCATAAAATTGCTGACTTAAAGTTGCTAACTCTAGGCTTGCAAGCAGTCCATCATCACCCTCTAATGCCATCAGCAAACCCTGATTGTTCTGCAACAATTCTTTAATGTCTTGTATCATAAAAATCCGATTAGAATCATGCAAAAAATTCTCCATTTTCACAGCAAGATTCCCACTCCCAAAATAAATATCATCTAAAGTTTAATTATTTTGACTATGCACCACCACAGAAACAACAAAATCTTGCAAAGCCCTATGAATCATTGAAAGCTGGTTAATGCAAGAACGCAACTCCATAAAATTTTCATAATTATTACGCTTTAAAATCTGATTAGTCGCCGCTAACTGCGATAAAAACACAATGCGTTGTGCTAAAACTCGCTGCTTTCCACTAATATTGATATAATAAAGCAAAGTATCCTGCTTTTGCCCGATTTCCTTTGTATAAAAATAATAATAAAACGCACTCCCACACAAGCACAATAAAAACAACAAATGCACTAACAAAATTTTCTTAGAACCCAAAAAAACACCCTTTTATTTTAATACTCGAAATTGTATCAATCTTCAAAAAAATTATCAAGAAAATATGCTAAAATTTCGCACATACTTAACATTTTAAGGAACTATTATGCTGAAATATTATTTTACAGCTGCTCTTGTTGGAATTTTCCTTACTGCTTGTGCCAAAAAACAAGAATTCCTCCCCATTACAATCCAAAAAACTTGCCAAACCCCTATCGTTTCCTATCAGTTAGAAAGCATAGAAATCGGGAAATTTAATGATTTGAAAATCCCACAAAAACAAGTTTTATCACAGCTTGAAAATGCCTTACAGGCTAGCGGTTGCTTTATCAAAGCCAATTCCAATACTCCTCGTTACTACAATTTACAATCCGTCTATGGAAGCGTAATTTTACAAACAGCACAAGGTGGATTTTGGCAATACACCTCACAAAGCACTGCAATCATTGAGATTCGCCTCGCCTTTAGCAATGACAATGAAACACGATTTTATAATAGCAAGGCTTTTCTTGAAAACACTGCCAATAAATTCCTAGGAATTGGCAGTAACTCTACTTTAGATTCCACACATATTCAGCTAACTTTAAACAATGCAATCCACTCAGCAATCAACAAAGCCACACAAGATCTTTTAAAATAGCAAACCCTCTGCTACTACACTGCAAGGAAAGTGAGTGCATAGCACTTATGCGCACTTGCATTTTAGCTTTAACAAAACATAACCCAAATAAAAATCTATGATAGAAATTGCAACCACCAGAATCAAAAATAGCTTCTAAAAATGACTCTGCTATAACCATAAATCAAAGACAATTCAAAATGCAAAATCAGCAACACTAAGCCTTTTTTGAGAATATTAGTCTTGATTTTTATAAGAAATCTTCCAGCTTTTTGATACTAACCCAACAAATGCCAATCACCCCCCCTTATCTTCTCTAAAACCCCAAGAAATCCCTTGCATATTTTAAAGGTGGTTTAAGGTGATTCTACACAAGCAGAATCAAAGATAGATTCTTTGGTTTATTTTAGATTTTAAAGATTTTTATGATTTTAAATGGTTTGGAAGTTGGGTTCTTGAAGTTATCAATCACAGATTAATAAAATCTCTCCAAAGCAAATCTTTGAGGATTGGCTAATTGTTTAAAATAACAAAATTATCACTTCATAACTTCACAGAGAAATTTCACAACATTCCCATTTGATAGCTCCATTTTTGGATTTTACAAATTTTTATGAATTATCAATTTATTGCAAAATCAAAGGCAGGAATTGTAGGTAGGGGTGGATAAAAGAGGGACAATGCCCCTACAAAA
>CALVAF010000042.1 GCA_944325475.1 uncultured Helicobacter sp. | reverse complement strand
AAGTATTTTTTAACCACAAAGTAACCCAAATTATCCAACAAGGTGATGGTGGCTACACTATCCAATCACAAGGACAAGCCCCCATTACCGCTTCTTTTGTGCTTGTTAATGCCGGTGCGCATTCTTTGCTTTTGGCACAAAATATGGGCTATGGATTAGATTTGGGCTGTTTGCCAATATCAGGAAGCTTTTATTTTATCCCCGGGAACAAACTCCAAGGCAAAGTCTATACCGTCCAAAATCCAAAACTTCCCTTTGCTGCCATTCATGGCGATCCTGATGTTGTCGCACAAGGCAAAACAAGACTAGGACCAACTGCCCTTGCACTCCCCAAGCTAGAACGCTTTAAAAGTGGAACTTTTGGGGATTTTGTGAAGTCTTTTGGGTTTGGAGGGGCAACAACCAAAATCATGTGGGATTTGCTTTCTGATAGGGAAATTCGAAACTATATTTTTAGAAATTTCATTTATGAGATTCCAAGTATTGGTAAAAAATACTTTTGGGAAGAAGCCAAAAAGATTATCCCCTCAATCCAGCTTCAAGAGCTCTCTTATGCCTCTGGTTTTGGAGGAATTCGTCCTCAAGTTTTAGACAAAATACAAAAAAAACTCATCTTAGGTGAGAAAAAAATCAAAAGCAATCAAGGCATTACCTTTAATATGACCCCAAGCCCGGGAGCTACAAGCTGTTTGAAAAATGCCCTAGTGGATATGCTAGAAATTACTGAATACCTCAAAGCAGAAATCAAAATAGAGAGAATCAAAGAGGAATTAAATGAAGAAGACTTGGGGTGGTTAGTTGATTAATATTTTAGAATACACCTTTATACAAAATGCCATTATTGGTGCATTTTTCACAAGTATCATTTGTGGGATCATCGGCACACTTGCAGTAAGCAATAAAATGGTTTTTATCTCTGGCGGGATTGCGCATAGCGTTTATGGAGGCGTAGGGATTGCTGCATTTTTTGGAATTCCAATTCTTTTGGGCGCGACACTCTTTAGCGTGTTTTGTGCGATTATCCTTGCTTATATGCTACTTTATGCCAAAGAAAGGCTAGATGCACTTGTAGGCTCACTTTGGGCTTTTGGAATGGCTTTAGGAGTTATCCTTGTAGAACTCACGCCCGGATACAATAAAGATTTTATGGGTTATTTATTTGGGAGTATTTTAAGTATCACACAAAGCGATATTATTTATATGATTGCCTTTGCATGCTTTCTTGTGCTTTTTGTAGCATTTAATTATCGTGTGATTCTTGGAATCTCCTATGATAGCGAATTTGTGCAGCTTCAAGGAATCCACACACGCATTTTTAGTATTACCTTAATGATTCTTATCGCACTTGGAATCGTTATTGCTATGCGTTCCGTAGGGATTATCTTAATCATCGCACTTCTAAGCATTCCAGCCTATTGCAGCGAGATTCTCACAAACTCGTTAGCCAAAATGATGTTCACCTCAAGTCTTATCTCTTTTTCCTGCATGCTTGGAGGCATTAGTATTTCTTATTTTTATGATTTTCAAGCAGGTGCAAGCGTTGTTATTTTGCTTTCTCTTTTTTCTTTTATTTTAGCTATTATCCATTATTTTTATTCCAATAAACTTTCTTTTAAAGGCTCTTAAATGGAAAACCTAACCCAAGAAATCAATCATGCTAAAAACATTGCCACAAAAGCGGTCAAAATCGCCCTTGTTTGCTGTGTGATTACAATTCTTTTTGCCACACTTAGCTTATGGATTTTACTGAATCAAATCACTGCCACTGCCAATTTAAGCAAGAATCAAAAAACCTTAGAACAAAAAATCCTTATGCTTGAAAAGCAGCAGCAATAAAACCTTAAAAACATTCAAAAAAACTACAAAATCTGCTACACAAAAGATTGGAACGCAAAATGCTTAAATTTATTAAAATTTAAAAAAGGAGTTTTTAATGCTATCATCAGTTAATCCCTATGGAATGGGGAATATTTATCCACAAAAACCAATTTCTAGCACAAAAGAAGCAGAATCTAAATCCATAGCGCAAAGCACGCAAGAATCCCAAGAGCTACCCAACCTCTCCAAAGAAGCCCTAGAGATTCGGAAATTTAGTGATGGAATCAAAGGTGCTAATGAAATGATTGGAGCAATGCAGATTGCCGATATTACTCTAAATGCTCTAAGCACACAAGCACAAAATGCAAAAGCAGATGATCTCAACGCACTTGATTCCACAGCAAAAGCGGCACAATTCAAAAATGAATCGCTTTTTGGTAAAGAATTAACCTTAAATCTCGCAGGAGAAAGTGTCTCCTTATCACTACCACTACCAAGTCAAATGGATAAAGAAAAATCACTTGTAGAAAATTTTTCACAAAAACACGATGAGATTAGCGAGAAAATGACAAAAATCAGCTCGCTTATCGAAAAAGCCAGCCTCCCACTTGGAAGCACCACGCAAAATTATGATTTTGAAAATTTCGATTCTAATTCTTTTAAAAATCTCTTTAGATGAGGCGATATAAGGCTATAACCTTATACCGCCATTTTATTTTCATTCTTTCTTTCTGCAATTTTTTCTTTTAAAAGACTATCAAGCACCCAAACGACATTATCTGATGCTATTTCTCCTTGTTTGATAAAATCTACTATTTGACTACCCTTTTGCATTCCATATTCTTTAAAGACTTCTAATGCCGATTTAAAAGAATCATGCACCCCAAAATGTGGTGCTTCCAAACTTGCATAACTACTTAATTTGCTAAAATGCTCTTTTCCAATCCCTGTTTCATATCATTTTCCCAAACGGCATTCCTGATGCGTAGCCAACTTCATTTCTTTATTACACTCAATAATCGCCTTATAACTATTAATTTTAAAGAGTAAATGATCTAATTTTACTAGGGCAATAAAGGTGGTATCCAAAACATTTGCCGTATCTTCTCTAGCAGACATTGAAGTTTGACCAATTTCTACAAACTTTGAAACTTCCCCATTTATACTATCTATATCACCCACAATTTCTTCAGTAGAAGTTTGCACTTCAGAGAAATTTTGACGCAAAACTTGAATATTCATCTCAATTTCCTTAGTTGCCTTTTGCGCCCTCTCTGCAAGCTTTCTAACTTCATCAGCCACAACAAGCAAACCCTCTCCCATGCTCTCCAGCTCTTGCTGCTTCAATGGCTGCATTAAGAGCTAAAAGATTGGTTTGATCGCTCACATCAGTGATGAGGTTAATCACGCTAGTAATTGAATCCAAATCTCGATAAACCTGCGCAATCATTGTCTGAAAACTATTTAGCTTCTCTGCTACACTAGCTACCGTCCCACTAATAGAAGTCTCAAGCAATTGCGTTTGTTCGTAATTTTGAAGTGATATTTTTTCTGATTCCTGCAACATATCCACAGAGATTGAAAAGTCATCTTGCAAAATTTTAAGATTCTTTGCGCATGATTGTGTCATCATTTCAAGCATATTATTAAAAACTTCTGTTTTATCATCGATTTTTTGCGTTTGCTCTAAAGATTTTTGGTATTCTTCATTTTTAAGACTACAATTACGCAACGCTCTTTCTAACTGCTCTACTTTCTTTTTAAGCTCCTTATTTTCTAAAGCCAGCTCTTCTTCTCTTTTAGAATTCCCAAACATAACACACCTTTTATTTTAAACTAAAAACCTAAGACCAATCACAATAAAATCTATTTATCAAGAAAAGTTATCACTTCTTCTCTGCCAAATCGCACCTTCTGTGGAATCACTTTATTTTCATACTCGCCCACTACCAGCATGACAGAGCTTCTTTCTTTGGCAGTATCAAGATTCAAATAACTATCCAAAGCCTTAGAATCAAACCCGCCAATAATGCACGACCCAAGTCCAAGGGCACAAGCCGCATTAGCAAGACTTCCTAAAGCCAAATAAGTTTGTTCTCTTGCATAATGCAATTTCTCACTCTCACTCATATTATCAATAAAAGGCTTATAAGTATCAATCCGCTTTTGCAATTCCTCCGCACTCATACCACGCCCTTGGAGCTTAGGGATAAAATATTCCCCAAAATCTAATCGGGCTAAAATAATAATCGCTCCGCATTTTTTAACATGCATTTGATGATGTGCTATTTTTGAAATTTCTGCCTTTTTGTTAGAATCTTGCACCACCAAAAATCTCCAAGGTTCTAACCCCAAAGAGCTTGGTGATAATCTTCCAGCTTCTAAAATATAATCCAATTCCTCTTTACTTAAAGTGTTTTCTTTAAGTTCTCTACAAGAATATCGCTTGTTGATAATCTCGCTAAATGCCTCTTTTTGTGTGCTTTGCATACTTGTCTTTTATTTAAGATTGCAATAAAAATTCTCGTGCTTTTTCTTTGGATACAAAAGGTTTAAACTCCCTCTCTTCTCCTTCAAATCGCACTTTATAAGTTTGATTAGCCTCTGTCTTGCCATAAACCAAAGCTAGAGAAATCGCCATTTCTTTATCCTCTTTTGTCGAATCTGATTCTACTAATCCCAAAGGTCCCATACAATCTAGCAATTCAATCTTGCTCATTTTAGGGTGGGCAAAGGAAAGCTTACGATTCTCCTCCTCATTTCTTGCAATGATACAACGTCCGCCATTTGGCAAAATAAAATAACGCCCATATTTCACCATTTCCATATCTTCAAAGACAATTTCTCTATGCGATTTTAAATCTTTGATTTTATTGGCAATGGAAGTGTCTGTCAAAAGACAGCCTCCACCGGGCTTTGCAAAATTTTTAATCCCATATTCCTCCACCATTTTTAGCTGTCTCTCTCTGCCTCTTCCATGAATGTCTAATAACTTCTCTCTATCAATCCACCCTTTTTGCTCTGGAATTGTAATGGGTAGCAGTTTTGCACTCATTGGACGCACTACTAGCCCTTGTGCGTTACAGAGTTTTTCCACCTGCAAAAGCGCCTCCGCTCGCTGACTTTTTGGACGTTGCCCCAAAACCTCTCCGCTAATTACAAAACTCGCTCCCTCACTCTCTAACATTGAAAACGCATGTAAGAACATATTCCCATGACAATCAATACAAGGGTTAAAATACTTCCCATAACCATATTTAGGCTCAAATAAAACTTCATCAAAAAATTGCTTTTTAATATCTATCACTTTAAGTGGCACATCAATTTGACTTAAAATTGCCCTCAAAGCCTCGCTTTTATCACTTTTTCCAACAAAGCCAATATCAAAATGCAAGGCTAAAACCTCAATACCCATATCCTTAATAACCTTAATAGCTAGCAAACTATCTAAACCACCACTAAAAAGCGCTAAAGCCTTCATAGACAATTAAATCTCCTTTTTTTAAATTTTCTAAATATTTCTGATATTTTCTTATCAAGAAAGACTTTTCTCTCAAAGAAAGCTGATTTTTATTGATAATTTTTTGTTTTTGCTCCTCGTAATATTGATATAAAATCATAATTAGCTGTTGCTTTAATTTTTCTTTATTCTGCGCTTTTATCTTATTATCTAATAAAATTCCAATTAAAGCTGAGTCTTCTAACTCCCCCTTTAAAAGCTTCAGATACGCTTCTTTTTGTGTCAAAAACATCGAAGGTTCCAAAAAATCCATTACAAATTCTAAAAGATTCAAATCCTCTAGCACACTCTTGATAATCACCTTTTCTGCTAAACCAAAACTTTCTTGCAGTTTTACTTCCTCTTGTATCTGTTTTTTTTGTGTCCTAATTAAATGTGCTGGAATCTTTAATCTTTGCGCTAAAAATCCTTTATAATCCTCCATAATCACAGGCGAAAAATGGTGCAAATATTCTAGCGATTCTTGCAAACATTTGTCTTTTTGAATAGGATTATCCAAATCATATTTTTTCAAAATCTCCAAAAGCACAAAATCAATCAAAGGAATCGGGCTTAAAAATAGCTGTTTTAACCTCTCAATTTCTCCATTTTTTACCATATCAGCCGGGTCTAATCCGCCATCAAATAGCACCACTCCACCTTCTTTTTTGGC
>CALVAF010000041.1 GCA_944325475.1 uncultured Helicobacter sp. | reverse complement strand
CTAATGAATCGCTTTTAGAATCTGCGCAAAAAAGTGGCAAGAAAATCGGGTCTAGCAAACGGATTGATGATGTTATAGGGCGTTATATCGTGCATATTAAAAATTCCTTTCCCAAAGATTTGAGTTTGCATGGAATCCGCGTCGTGTTGGATTGTGCTAATGGTGCGGCTTATAAGGTCGCTCCCACGATTTTTAGCGAGCTTGGAGCGGAAGTTTTTGTGATTAATGATTCCCCAAATGGCTTTAATATCAATGAAGGTTGTGGTGCTACCCAACCCCTAATGCTTCAAGAGGAAGTGCGTAAAGTGCGGGCTGATATTGGCTTTGCCCTTGATGGTGATGCAGATAGGCTAGTTGTGGTAGATGAAAAGGGTGAAGTCGTGCATGGGGATAAGCTCATTGGCGTTTTGGCTCTTGCTGCTAAACAAAATGGGAATTTGAAAAACAATGCTGCTGTGGCAACTATTATGAGTAATTATGCCTTAGAGGAGTTTTTAAGCGAGAATGGAATTAGCCTTGTGCGCTCTAATGTGGGCGATAAATATGTGCTAGAGAGTATGCTTGCTAAGAATCTCAATTTTGGTGGGGAGCAAAGTGGGCATATTATTTTTAGCGATTTTGCAAAAACAGGCGATGGCTTAGTGAGTGCCTTGCAAACTATGGCGTATATTTTGCAGTCCAAAAAACCTGCTTCTAAAGCCCTTGATTGCTTCAAGCTCTACCCGCAGATTCTAAAAAATATCAATGTGCAAACTAAATTGAATCTTGATTCTTTGGAAAATTACCAAGCCTTACTTCAAGAAATTGAAAGCAAAAAAATCCGTCACCTTATTCGTTATAGTGGCACAGAAAACAAACTCCGAATCTTGCTTGAAGGCAAGGACACTAAGGCGTTAGAGAAGACATTGCAGGAATGTGAGACTTTTTTTAAAGGGAAGCTTTACTGATGTGTTTTGTGCCTTTTATAAAAAAACACTTTTTAGCTGTTTTTTTGCTTGTTTTGTTGTTGGTTTTATTAGTGGATCAGGCTATTAAGTGGTGGTTTGTTAAAAATGGCTTGGAATACCAAGGGAGTGTGATTTCTTTGGTGCTTATTTATAATAAAGGTGTGGCGTTTTCTCTCTTTGATTTTTTGGAAGAATGGCTAAAATATCTGCAGATTTTGCTACTTGTAGGGATTTTTATCTATCTTTGGAGGCATAGGGAGATTTTTCAAAGCTATTGTTTGCCTATTGGAATTATTTTTGGTGGGGGGATTTCTAATATCCTTGATCGATTCTTGCATATTGGCGTGGTGGATTATATTTATTGGCATTACAAATTTGAATTTGCGGTTTTTAATTTTGCTGATGTGATGATTAATCTTGGAGTGTTTTTGATTGTCATTCAAACGCTTTTTAAGAAAAAATAAAAGAGTAGTTTGGTAAAATCTCAGTTTTTTTTTTTTTTTTTTTTTCTTAAAAGGGTCGCGTAGCTCAGTTGGTAGAGCACTACCTTGACATGGTAGTGGTCGCTGGTTCAAGTCCAGTCGTGGCCACCATTTATGATTCTACAAATCTTGTAAGTTTATAAAGCTATTCTGCTTTTTCAAAAGTATTTTTCCCTCTGGCGATAAAAATAATGCGTGTTCCGCTAAAATTAAAGTGTTCTTGCAAGAAATTTACCAAATAGCGTTTGTAGCTGAAATGCAGACTATTGGGGCGATTCATAATGAGGGCAATTTGGGGTGGTTTGGTCTCAAACTGCGTGGCATAATAAACTTTGACAATCTTTCCCCTATCACTTGGAATAGGGTGTCGTATAGTGGCTTCTTTGATGATTTCATTAAGTTTTGCGGTGGGAATCCGATAAGAAAAATTCTCATAAACTTTCAAAATCTCTTGCTCTAGCTTTTGGATATGGAGTCCATTTTTGGCTGAAATTGTGAGAATGGGGGCGTAATCTAAAAATTTAAAACGCAACCTAAAATCTTCCCTAATTGCTTTGTAATCCTTACAAGCAATATCCCATTTATTGAGCACTACAATCACGCCTAGTTTAAATTCATCAATGAGACCTGCGATTTTCTCATCAAGCTCCACAAAAGGTTTTGAAGCATCAAGCACCAAAATGGCAACATCGGTCCTTTTTAGAATCTCGCGTGTGCGATTGAGGGCGAATTTCTCTAGCCCTGCAATTTTCCCTCTGCGTCTAATGCCCGCTGTATCGACAAAATTCACCTTCTTTCCTTTAATCTCGCCCATTTCATCAACTGGGTCAATCGTTGTCCCAGCCACGCTAGAGACTACCGAGCGTTCCTGTCCTAAAAGAGCGTTTAAAAGAGAGCTTTTGCCGACATTGACGCGTCCTATGATTCCAATGTGAATCACTTCTTCTGCATTTTCTACCTCTTTTGTTTCTGAAGATTCTAAAAAATCTTCTAGGGATTCTTCTTCCTTTGTTGTGTTAAAAAGCTGTGTGAGCGAATCCTTTTTTAAGGTTTTTACAATATTTTCTTCTAGTTTTGCAATCCCGCGGTTATGCGATACAGAGATAAAAAAGAGAAGCGAAGCCCCAAACTCGCTAAATTCCCACGCATTAGCTTGCTCCTTGTCATTATCAATTTTATTGACAATGAGGAAAATATTGGGATTTTTCTTTTGTAGGGCATAAAAGATTTTTTTATCCAAAGGGTTTGGAGGCATTTTGCCATCAACAACATACAAAATTAAATCCGCACTATCTCCTGCATTGTGCGAATGTTTAGTGACTTTTGCAAACAAAGAATCGCTTTCATCAAGCCCACCAGTATCGAGTAGTAAAAAGGGTGTGTCTTTTAAAAATATAGATGCCTTTTTCACATCTCTTGTTGTCCCAGCAATCTCTGAAGTAATGGCGATTCTAGATTTGCAAAAACGATTAAAAAGTGAGCTTTTGCCGACATTGGGTCGTCCCATAATCGCAATAGTCCCATAGATTTTTTCCATAAATTCCCTTTGTTTTAAAAAGCAAATTTTACCCCTAAGCACCTCTTTTTGTCAAATCAAACTATAAGTCTAAAAATCTTATGATTCCACGAGTTAATTCCAAATCCAAAGGATAGCCATGTATCAAAATAAACAAGCCATTATCGCCATGCTCGTTGCTGCATTGCTTTTTACTTTTATGGGAATGTTTGTCAAAGTGCTGACACCTAGTTTGCCTGCAATTGAAGTGGCTTTTGCGAGGAATTTTTTTGGATTAATTTGGATTTTAGTGGCTTTAATGCTTAAACCACCCAAAACCGCGCAAGGTGGTAAGCCTTTTATTCTTATTTTTCGTGGCTTTGTTGGGGGGAGCGCAATGATGGCGTATTTTTATAATATGTCTGTCATGCCCCTTGGAATCGCCTTTGCTTTCTCTTATACATCGCCCATTTTTCTAGCCCTTTTTAGTGTGCTTTTTATCCACCAAAAAGTTTCTTTAAAAGTTTGGATTGCTATTTTTATTGGCTTTAGTGGAATCTTGCTTATCTCTAATCCCCAAAATGTCCATCTTAGTCTTTGGGGATTAACCATAGGGCTTTATAGCGGAGTTGGTGCGGCTTTAGCTTATCTTTCTGTAGCGGAATTAGCTAAAAGCTATGACCCTCGAATCATCATTGGTTCTTTGATGTTTTTTGGCTCGATTCTGCCACTTTTAACGCAGTTTGTCCCCTATGAGAGCTACCCGATTTCTTTGTTTGCGCCCTTTGTTATGCCAAATTTTAGAGAATGGATTTTGATTCTTGGGCTTGGGGTGGTTTCTACTTATGCGCAAATCTACCTTACAAAGGCTTATGGCTTGGGGAATCCGCCAATTATTGGGGCGATTAGCTATGTGACGATTTTTATGGCGACTTTAGCAGGAATCATTTTAGGCGACCAAGTCCCACATGGTTTGGTGATTGCTGGAATGGCGCTGATTGCTTGTGGGGGGATTTTAGCTGCGCTAAGTGGCAAGAAAGCAACAAAAAATAGGTAATAAGAATCTAAGCTTTAAAGTAGCGACTAAAAACTTCTTTTTCTAAGGTATAAAGGGAATAGCGAAGGGCTTTAAATTTCTCACTTTCACTCACAGCTTGTAGTTTTAAAATCTCTTCTAAAACCCTAGCAGATTCTTGGGAGCGTTTGAAATTTGCTAATACAACACTTTTTAAATTTTCACGATTCTGCTCCTGTTTAATGGAAGTTTTTAAAACGTCTTTTTGTGAATCCCTAGAATTAAGCAAGGATTGAAAATTTTTTAATTGGCAAGAATGGCGGAGGTTTTTTAGCTCTAAGGCTAAGGCTTTTTCATCAAAGCCATAGCGTAAAATGTCTTCAATAACCCTAATGCCCTCTCTTAAGCGATTGAGATTGGCATCAAGGATTCTTAACTCAGAATGAGAGAGTGGATTCAAAATGCTTAATCTTCGCTAGAACTGAAGATTCCAAGTATTTGAAGCAAGGAGACAAAAAGATTCAAGAAATCCAAATAAAGGTTCACTGCTGCAGTCACTGGACTATCATAAAGCCCTCTAACGATGTTTTGGGTGTCATAAGCGATGTAAATGCTAAACAAAATAGCACCTACCCCAGCGATAACCACTTGCAAAAGTGGATTTCCTAAAAAAAGATTAATCAGCGAACCAATCATAACAACAATGAGTGCGATAAATAATGTTTTCCCCATATTTGCGAGGTCTTTTTTGGTGCGAAGCGCAAAGATACTCATCACTCCAAAAATCGCTGTTGTAAGCAAAAATGCCTGTGCTACAATAGACGCTCCACCGGGCATTCCAAGCACTCTGCTAAGGATTGGGGTGAGTGTTAATCCGCTTACAAAAGTGAAAGCAAAAAGCATAAATAGGTTGATTTCTGGCTTGGCTTTGGTAAAAAATAACCCAAAAAGCAAGGCAAACTCTAAAATCACAAACCCAATGTAATATTGCGCCACCACGCCACCTAGTGCGCTAATGCCGATATAAGCACCAATGGTTGCTACTAGAAGCGAACCGGCAAAAAGCTGATAAGTTTGCTTTACAAAGCTAATTAATGCCATATCGTTTTGTGCAAAACTATTTTCTGCATACTGCTCGTAGTTATTCATTGATTTTCTATCATACAATGACATGGTTTTGTTCCTTTATGTTTGAAATAGAGAACGCATTATAACCTAATTTTACAAAAAAATAAATCCCAATTCTTTGGATTTTTTATGTTACAATTTCACATTTTTAAAAGCGGTTTAGTGGTGGAATATGGAGAAAATTAAAGTTTTTATCAATGGATTTGGCAGAATTGGACGCTGTATTACACGTGTGGCTTTATGCGAAATGCAAGACAAAATAGAGATTGTGGGAATTAATGATTTAGCCCATTCTCAAATGCTTGCTTATCTTTTTGCGCATGATTCAATCCACCAAACTCCTAAAATCACGCTCCAATCGCATAACCCTAAAACCAATAGTTTTGTTTTTAATGGTGTAGAAATCCCCTTTAGTAGTGTAAAAACCCCAAAAGAAATTGATATTTGTGGGGCTGATGTTGTGATTGAAGCAAGTGGATTGTTTTTAGAAAGTCAGCTTGTGGAATGCCATTTGCAAAAGGGTGCTAAACGTGTTATTTTTTCCGCTCCAGCAAAAGATTCTACAAAGACTTTTGTGCTGGGTGTCAATCACCAAAGCTATAAGGGTGAGAAAATCCTCTCAAATGCAAGCTGCACGACTAATGCCCTAGCTCCTGTTATCAAGCTGCTTGATGAAAGTTTTGGTGTGAAAAATGGGATTTTAACCACGATTCACAGTTACACAAATGACCAAAACCTCATTGATTCAGCTCATAAAAAGGGCGATTTTAGGCGTGCAAGGGCAGCGGGTTTAAACATTATCCCCACCACTACGGGTGCGGCAAAAGCTTTGCATCGGGTTTTGCCTCAAATAAAGGGTAAGTTACATGGGCATAGTGTGCGGGTGCCTGTGGCTGATGTATCGATGGTGGATTTGAATGTTAATCTTCTAAAAACTGCCACAAAAGAATCGCTTAATATGCTTTTTAAAGAAGCCTCGCTAAGGGATTTTCATGGAATTTTGGGTGTTGATGAA
Source organism: uncultured Helicobacter sp. (assembly GCA_944325475.1). Classification (GTDB taxonomy): domain Bacteria; phylum Campylobacterota; class Campylobacteria; order Campylobacterales; family Helicobacteraceae; genus Helicobacter_D. The sequence goes on along the minus strand of CALVAF010000041.1, from coordinate 2,273 downwards.
TCTTGTGGAGTTTCTCAAGATTTTGTAAATTGTCCTCTAAGTGGCGTTGTGGCTTTGGATTTGACTTTTACTCTGCAGGATATGGCAAAAATCATGGTGTGGTATGACAATGAGTGGGGCTACTCCCACCGCATTTTAGAAATGGCTTGTTTTGTCTTAAAATAAATAAAAAGGAAATGTGTGAAGCTCTTTAAAGTTTTTGTTTTTTTGCTCTTTGGTCTTGTTTTTACCCCGATTTGTGCCGCTGCTACTTCTACTAAAAATGCCCCCTTTAGTTTCTATGAACTCAAAGGTTCTAGTGATGGGGCGACTTTGCTTGTGATTGGTGGGATTCATGGTGATGAGCCTGGTGGGTATTTTGCCCCTAGCATTTTGATTGATTCTTATGAAATTCTTAAAGGAAATGTGCTGGTGGTGCCTAATCTTAATCCTGATAGTATTTTGGCGTTTAAACGTGGAATCTATAAGGATATGAATCGCAAATTTGCCCATATAGCAGAGGACGACCCAGATTTTGATAATGTCGCTAGAATCAAAGAAATCATCATGGATTCTAAGGTTGATTTTGTGATTAATCTGCATGATGGGCATGGATTTTATCGCCAAAAATGGGAAAACTCTATCTTTAATCCAAAGGCATGGGGGCAAACCTATGTTATCGACCAAAAAACTATCGATAACATTCCTTTTGGGAATCTTGATGAAATCGCCAAGCAAATTGAAAGTAAGCTTAATCAAGAACTCCATTATGATTTCCATACCTTTGGGATAAGGAATACCGAGACGCGCTTTAAAGATGAAGAGCAGCAAAACTCGCTTACTTACTATGCTATTACAAACCTAAAACCCGCTCTTGCCATAGAAACTAGTAAAAATATTAAAGAACTCCCGCTAAAGACTTTTTATCAGCTTAGCTCTATTGAAGCTTTAATGGGGATTTTAGATATTAAATACACGCGTGATTTTGCCTTAGATTTAAAAAGCGTTGAAAAAAAACTTCAAGATTATCAGACTCTTAATATCAATGGAAACATTGTGTTAGAATTAAGCGGAATCAAAAGCACACTTAACTTCATTCCCTTGCTTAAAAGTGATAACCAATTTACCTTCACCCACCCACTAGGGAGGGTAAAAGCTACCAAAGGTGGCTATGAAGTGTATATCGGGCACCAAAAAGTAACCCTTTTAAAGCCTGATTATTTTTCTATGCAATGCACTTTGGAGGATATGGAAATAGAGATTGACAAAGTCCTTACCAAAAAAGTTAAATTTGGGAAAACTTTGGAGTTTCAAGAGGGGTTTTTGGTGAAAAAAAATCAAGGGGCAAGGGTGAATGTCATTGGGTATTCCAAAAATGGCGTGGCTAGCGAAGAAGAGATATTTTTGACTTCAAAAGAAATGAATAAAAACTTTTCGTTAGATAAGGCAGGCAAAATTTACCGAATCGAAGTGTATGAAGGTGAAAATTTCTGCGGAATGATTAATGTAAAGCAAAAATAAAGGCAAAGGAATGCAAAATACACAAAACACAGCAATTGTTCTTCTGAATATGGGCGGACCTAATTCCCTAAGCGAAGTGGAGATTTTTTTAAAAAATATGTTTAATGACCCTTATATTTTGCCGCTTAAAAACAATTTTTTTCGTTCGATTCTAGCAAATTTCATCAGTCATAAACGGATTGAAGAGGCTAAAAGTAATTATCAAAAAATCGGTGGAAAATCGCCACTAGTAGGGCACACTTTCAAACTCTGCCAAAGGCTAGAAAGCCTTGAAGGGCGTTATTTATACACTTATGCGATGCGTTACACTCCACCTTTTGCAAAGCCCGTAGCTAGGGAACTCCAAAGCAAGGCGATTGAAGAAATCGTGCTTTTTAGCCTCTATCCACACTTTAGCTACACCACTACACAAAGCTCTTATGAGGATTTTTTAAAAGCCCTTGATTCCTTAAATTACCGCCCAAAAGTGCATTTTATTAAGCATTATTTTGATGACTTAAGCTATAATAAAGCTATTTTAAGCCGAATTAAAGAAAGTCTTGGGAGCGATGATTCTAGGGGGTTTCATCTCATTTTTTCTGCCCACTCTCTCCCGCAAAAAAATATCGATAAAGGTGACCCCTACCAAAGTGAAATCCTTGCTAATGTTGAGATTCTAAAGCAAATGTTGCCTAAAGCAGACTTGGAGTTTGCAAGTATTGATGTGGCTTACCAATCCAAGCTTGGACCTATTAAGTGGCTAGAGCCAAATTTAGGGGATTGTTTAAAGAAAT
>CALVAF010000040.1 GCA_944325475.1 uncultured Helicobacter sp. | reverse complement strand
AAAGCCCAGTTATGATTCTATCAAAAAGCCTCTTGGGAGCTTGGATTCTTCCCTGCCACAAACCTCAAATAGCGCCTTTAGCTCCCTCTTTCTCTCCCAAAAAAATTGGCTTCAAAAAGAATTTGGAATCACCGACCAGAAAATTCAAGATTTGCTAAAAGAAAACCAGCAAAACCACCTAGCCGATTTTTTATGGCAATTCCAATGGCATAGAATCTGAAATCTGTGTTTTAAAACTTGGAATGGTAATCCATAATTAATATGGGCTTTAATTCTTTTATTTTAGTTGCAAAACTTGCTTTTTTAAGAAACGATTATTCCTTGCAGTGGCGCAAAAAAATTCCATAAAGATTCTCAAAAATCTTAAAAATTTCTTATGATTAAAGTGCTATAATTTAGGCTTTATTTCAAAGGCATTTTTATGAAAAAGCAGCTCAATATCGGAATCATCGGGTTAGGCGTCGTTGGCAGCAGTGTCGCAAAAATCCTCAAAGAAAATCAAGATTTGATTACAGCAAGGGCAGGTTGTCAGATTACTATTAAAAAAGGCGTGGTGAAAAATCTCTCCAAAAGTCGCAAAATCTTTGACTTCCCTATCACAAATGAAGTGGATAGCATTTTAGAAGATCCTGAAATTGATATTATTGTAGAGTTGGCAGGAGGGGTTAAAGAGCCTTTTGAAATTGCAAAAAAAGCTCTTTATAACTCCAAAGCTTTCATCACTGCAAATAAGGCAATGTTAGCCTACCACCGCTATGATTTGCAAAAAATCGCTGGGGATTTGCCTATTGGCTTTGAAGCGAGTGTGGCTGGAGGAATTCCTATCATCAAAGCCTTACGCGATGGACTTGGGGCAAATCATATCTTAAGCATTTTTGGAATCATCAATGGCACCTGCAATTACATTTTAACACAAATGAAAGAGCAAAACATTAGCTTTGAAAAAGCCTTACAAGAAGCACAAAGGCTTGGCTATGCAGAAAGTGATCCTAGCTTTGACATTGGCGGTTTGGATGCAGCACACAAACTTTTGATTCTAGCAAGTATTGCTTATGGGATTGATGCAAAACCTGAAGAGATGCTAATTGAAGGAATCACACAAATCACACAAGAAGATATCGAGTTTGCAAGGGAGTTTGGCTACAATCTAAAGCTTTTAGGAATTGCAAAAAAAGACAATGATTGCATAGAGTTGCGAATCCACCCGACTTTACTGCCACAAAATGCAATGATTGGCAAGGTTGATGGCGTGATGAATGCTATTAGTGTTGTGGGGGATAATGTAGGCGAGACACTTTTTTATGGGGCAGGAGCAGGTGGGAATACCACAGCAAGTGCTGTGATTTCTGATATTATCGAGATTGCTAGAACCAAAAGCTCTCCAATGCTTGGCTTTAAAACCTCTATTGAAAAAAATCTCACCCTAAAGCCCATAGCAGAGATTCAAAGCGCCTATTACCTGCGAATCATCGTGCTTGACAAACCGGGTGTTTTAGCGCAAATCACAACGATTCTAGGGCAGGAAGAAATCTCCATTGATACTTTCTTGCAACGCAAAGCAAAAAACAAAAACCACTCCACTTTGCTGCTCTCCACCCACACTTGCGCTGAATCCAAAATCCAAACCGCCCTAGAAAAAATCAATGCCCTAGAAATCACGCAAGAAAAGCCAGTGATGATACGAATTGAGAAATGATGAACACCACACAAAAGGGCAAGGAAGCGGAATCTTTTGCCTGTGAATACCTCAAAAATCAAAGCTTTGAAATCCTAAAGCGCAATTTTTTCACCCCTTTTGGCGAGATTGACATTATCGCCAAAAAAGAAGGGGTTTTGCATTTTATCGAGGTTAAAAGCGGGGTTGGGTTTGAACCTGCGTTTAATATCACGCCTACTAAATTAAAACGCCTTACTAAAAGCATTGAAGTGTATCTAAAGACACAAAAAAGCAAGGATTTTTATTGTTTAAGTGCGATAATTCTTTTTAAAAAGTCACTCAGTGATTCCACTTTTAAAGTGCAATGGATTGAGAATCTAACGCTTTTTGTTTAAAGCTCTAAAACAATCAGAGTGCAAAATCTGTGGCTTTTGTCTTTAAAATTTTCTAACGATTATCGATTTTTTCAGGATACAAGTCATGGTTTAAAAGTCGAAATTCCGCCATTTCTGCATATTTTGTATGGGGGATTCCATAGTTGGCATAAGGGTCGATGCTAATTCCACCCCGCGGTGTGAATTTCCCCCAAACTTCAATGTATCTAGGCTCCATAAGTTCCACTAAATCCTCCAAAATCACATTCACACAATCTTCGTGGAATCCGCCGTGATTACGGAAACTAAAAAGATAAAGTTTGAGCGATTTTGATTCTACCATTTTGAAATTGGGGATATAGGAAATATAAATTGTCGCAAAATCTGGCTGCCCTGTAATAGGGCAGAGGCTTGTGAATTCTGGGCAATTAAACTTCACGAAATAATCGCGGTTAGGGTGCTTGTTTTCAAAAGTTTCTAATAATCCTTTGTCATAATCAAAAACATAATCTATTTGCTTGCCAAGCTTTTTTAACTCCATATCTTACCTTTTAAAAACTTGAAGTTTAAAATTATAACAATGTTAGCTTTATTTTGGATTTTAGAATCTTAATAATTTACTCCAATTCTCCTTTTTTTGGCAACAACACCGCCACAACAAACACCATAGCAATCATTACTGCTACATAGACAAAAAAGCCATTTTCTATTCCAGCATTTTTAAATTGCAATGCCACATAAGGTGCCGACCCGCCAAAAATTGCATTAGGAATTGCATAACCAAACCCAGTCCCCAACGCCCTCACATACACAGGAAAAAGATTTGCCTTAAAAATACCTGCCACTGAAGTATAAAAACTTAATATCACAAACAATCCCAAAATCAACAAAAACGCATAATAAGAATTTTGCGCTCCCTTAAGCTGCATAAACAAGGGATAAATTCCCACAAATGCAAGCACACTAAAAATAATCAAAAAATTTCTATGCCCAATTCTATCTCCCAAATACCCAAATAAAGGCTGAATAAGCATAAGCACCAAAAGCCCCCAAAGCATAATGTTATTTGCCGTATTTGGATCTATCCCAGCAGTGCCTGTCATAAAGGTTTTGGTATAGGTTGTAATGGTATAAAACGCCAAAGAACCGCCACTTGTGATACCAACGACAAGCAAAAAGGGTTTCCAAGAACGCATTAAAGCTTTAAAAGTCCCTCTGTCCTCATGTTTATGTAAATCCTGTGTGCTTTCACTCATAATACTACGCACCACAAGTGAGCCCAAAGCCAAGATTCCACCTATTACAAATAAAATACGCCAAGCCCATTGTCGCATTTCTTCATCACTAAAATAAAAAAGCATAATGCTAATACTCAAAACCGCCAAAAGCTGCCCACCAATTAGCGTTACATATTGGAATGAAGAATAAAAGCCTCTTTTTCCCTTATCTGCAAGCTCACTTAAATAAGTCGCTGCAATCCCATACTCTCCGCCTACGCTAAGACCTTGAATCAACCTTGCAACCAATAATAGCAAAATAGCCCAATCTCCAGCAACTTCTTTGGTAGGCAAAGCCGCTATCATAAAAGACCCCAAAGCCATCAACACCACTGAAACAACCATTGAAGATTTACGCCCAATTTTATCACCCAATGATCCAAAAATATAACTTCCAATAGGGCGCATAAAAAACCCAAGAGCAAAGATTCCAAATGCATTAATCTGCTGAATCGTTGGATTATCAGAAGCAGAAAAATGATGTGCAAAATACACTGCTGAAAAAGCATAAATATAAAAATCAAACCATTCTACTAAATTCCCGCTACTTGCTGCAACAATAGAACGAATCCGTTTTGTCCTTGTTAGATCTTGCATAAATTTACCTTATAAATTTTAACCCTAAAATAAAAATGGGAGTTTGATTACCCCACTAATCACAAAAGCATTAATCAAATCAATAAAAAATGCTCCTACCAAAGGCACAACAATAAATGCCATATGGCTTGGTCCATAATGTTGAGTAACTGTTTGCATATTCACCATTGCTGTTGGTGTTGCCCCAAGCCCAAATCCACAATGTCCTGCTGCTAAAACTGCTGCATCATAATCTTTGCCACAGAATCTAAAAGTAACAAAAATCGCATAAAGCACCATAACCACAACTTGAATAAGCAAGATAATTATCATTGGCAAAGCCAAAGAAACAAGCTCTACAATATTAATTGCCATCAGTGAAAAAGCGAGAAATAACGAAAGCGAAACATTCCCCAAAACCGCTACTTCTCTATCAAAAACTTGATGGATTTTTGTTGCTTGCAAAACATTTCTCAAAATTGCACCCACAAGCAAACACCACACAAATGTAGGCATAGTAAAAGATGATCCTTGAAAGAGTTTAGCAACCATTGTCCCTATTAACAATGAAATTGCAATCAATGCCAAAGACTCTATAAAAGAAGTCGCCGTGATTAAACGCTCTTTTTCTGGCTTTTCAAAGGCTATTTCTGTATCATCTTGCAAATGTGTATTGGGAAGCTTTAATTTGTATTTTTTTACCAAAAAATGCGCCACAGGCCCACCAACAAGCCCTCCTGCAATCAAACCAAAAGTTGCACATGCCATAGCCACTTCCATTGCTGCTGTAAAATTATAAGGCATTTCTTTGAAAACATCTGCCCAAGCTGCACCTGTCCCATGTCCTCCACTCATAGTAATAGAGCCACCCAAAAGCCCTATAAGAGGATTTACACCCATGACTTTAGCCGCTATGATTCCAGCAATATTTTGCAAAATTAAAAGTCCTGTGACAATAAACAAGAATCCAAACAAAACTTTTCCACCCTTTTTAAAAGATGCAAAATCCGCACTTAATCCAATACTGGCATAAAAAGCAAGCATTAATGGGTCTTTTAATGAGCTATCAAATTGGAATTTGATTCCTCCCCATTTCAAAAGGCAAAAAATTGCAATGGCAACAATAATCCCACCCACAACCGGCTCTGGAATATTATAATCTTGCAAAAAATTGCTGCGGGATATTATCCATCTACCAAGTAACAAAACTCCGACCAAAGCTGTCAAAGTTGCATAAAAATTCAATGAAATTTCCATAACAATCCTTAATTCTAGTAAAATAAACTATTTTAAAATTTTCGTTAGGGAATTATTATAACCTAAGGAATTAATAATTTCTTAATCTTTTCTTGTATTTTTAAAACTTTTTATTAGATGTATTGTGTCAAAGAGTATCCAAACCCCTCCCCCCTACT
>CALVAF010000039.1 GCA_944325475.1 uncultured Helicobacter sp. | reverse complement strand
AAACACTAAAAAAAATAAAGAAAGGTTTTCTAAAAGGCTATTTTCTTGCATGATTTCTAAAGGCACTTTTTGCCCAAAATTCTTTAAATCAATCGTGTCTTTAGCGATTTTATAAGGCTTGTTATCGAGCTCAAAATAGAGATAATCGCCTTTGATTTTTGCTTGGCTTGGTAGGGAATCTCGAAGCATTTTTTCTAAATGTGTGGCGCTAATTAAGGTGGCATTGTCTTTGAGCACAAAAGCTATGAAAATAGCTACTGCAAGAATCAAGGTAAAAAGTCCGAAATAAAGCGTTTTAGATTTCTGCATAGTTTTTATCCATTTGTGGGGTAAAGTGTGGGATAGCAATCCATGTATCCTTTAAAAGTGGCGTTTTGGAGGTGATTTGGATTTTGTTGTAATACTCATCAAAACCGCTTGCTAGATAAGCATTGTCTGCATTTTTGACTTCTTCAATCAAAACTTTAAGTGGGGTTTTTGATTCTGCTAGTTTTTTTCTAAAAGCAAAATTATTTTCTGCGACTTTAGATTCGATTTCTTTTTTGCGAATCCTTGCAATATCGCCCGGAATTAACTCTTTAAGAGAGGCAGAAAAGGTCCCAGAACGTGGGCTGTAAATAAAGCTATGAAGGTGTGTTAGTGGGAGTAGAGCAAAATTTTTAAAAGCTTCTTCCCATATTTCTTGATTTTCTTTAGGGTGCCCTACGATAAAATCGCTTCCCAATGCAAAGCCTTTTTTTGCTAGAGTGTTAAAAAGCTCTAAGTCTTTTTCAAAGGTATTTTGGCGATTCATTAGTTTTAGCATAAAGGGCGAGGTGTGTTGCAGGGCAATATGCAAATGTCTCTCAATTTTTGGGTGGCTTAGAAAATCTAGGAAATCTTGTGTGATTTGTGAGGGTTCAAGGCTTCCTAGACGCAATCGCTTGACTTTGGGAATTTCACAAATGGATTCTATAAGATGTGTGAGCTTCCCTCCCAAATCCTTGCCCCAACTTCCCATGTTGGTGCCTGTTAGGATAAATTCGCTAAAGCCATTTTGAGTAAGTTTGGTAATCTGTTCTATAATTTTACTTTTCTCAAAACTCCTTGCTTTGCCTCGCACACTTGGGATAATGCAATAAGAACATGCAAAATCACAACCTTCTTGTATCTTGATAAACGCACGACTTTTGCCAACAAAATTGCTAATGATATTTTTATCAAGGCTTTCTAAATCACCCTCTAAATAGAAGTTTTGCGTTTGCTTTAAAATCTCATTAATAGATTCTTTATAAGAATGCCCAAAAGCACCCAAAATCAATCCTTTTTTTAGCAAATCCTGTCCTTGCATTTTCACACCACAGCCGGTAAAAAAGATTTTTTTACCCTCATTTTGGAGGCGGTTAATGTAGTTTCTAACGCCGCTATCAGCACCATTAGTGACAGTACAGGAATTGACTACCACAATATCAGAATCTTCCTCATAAGGTGTTTGTGAAAAATCCTTTAGAGAATGAATCATGACTTGAGTGTCAAAGAGATTGGTGCGACAGCCAAAGGTTTTAAAAAAGACTTTAGGTTTTTGCATAGTAATCTTTCATACAAGTGGGATTGCACCATCGGTTCTAGGCAGAGTGTTTGAAAGCTTGCTACCTTCATAAATCGTGGTGCTTGGGTAAGCAATTTTGATATTTTCTTCTTTTAAAATTAAATCGATAATTTCTGCACTTATTGTGCTTCTAAGGGCTAAAGTGGCATAGGCATTAGTAAGGTACCAAACAGAAATCCTAATCCCATTTTGCTCCAAAAAGCTAAAGACACGGGGTTCAACATTGGTGTTTTTAAGCGTGTAGCGGTCGCGTAGTTTGCTAAATTGTTTTCTTGTGGATTCGCTATAGCCTTTAGCGTATTTTTTGGCACATTCTCTAGCGATATGGCAGGCTTTTGCATGGTCTGAATCAAAGGTAATGGTGAAGTCAATCCCATCCCACACGGTTTTGATTCCACCATGTGTGTAGTTTGAAAACATTGTGGTAAAGACGAAGTTATTGGGGATAAAAATCACGCGTCCAGCACGGCGATTGTCTGTGTAGGTAGTGAGGGTAATGTCCTCATATAAGGTAATGCGTAAAATTGAAATATCTAGCACATCGCCCACATAAACCGCACCTTCTTTAATAACTTTGATTCTATCGCCTGCATGCACGGCACCACCAACGACAATCACAATCCACCCCAAAACGGACATAAAAAGGTCTTTCATTGCAATGGCTAAACCTGCAGAGGCAAAACCAAGCACGGTGACAAGGTAGCCGACATTATCCAAATAGGCAAAGAGTAAAATTAGTATAATAAGGGTAATGTTGAGGAAATTGATGATTTTATTAGTGGTGTAGATTCGCTCATTATCGTGGATATATTTTCGCACTCCAAGCTTGATAGCAAAGGCAATCCCTAAAAGGATAAGAATAGTAATCCCAATTGTGGCTCCCTTGATGATTTGGGATTTGATTTGTGCGGTTAGATGGTTGTTGGTTTCTTCAATTTCTTTGGAGAAAATTTGCAAAGTTGTGGTGAAAATGTTTTTGGTATTTTCAAGGACTTTGAGTGTATTGGTGGTGCTTTTGATTTCTTGGTAGATTTGTTGGGTGTCGCTAAAGAGGCAATAATCTGCTGCACAGATTTGCTGAATTTTGGCTTTGTTGCTAGAGGTTTCATAGAAAATTAACAGGTTTTTTAAATACTGCTCTTTTTGCTTGAGTTTGGAGATGTTTTTTTCGAGGTCTTGGTAGTTTTTTTGAAGGATTTTTAGCTCTTCATTATTTTTTTTGATGTGAGAAAAGGCAGTGATGATTAAAAGAGGGTTGGTGACATTTGGGGTTTTTTCGAGTTTGTTTGGTTCAATAAGCTCTCTAAAGGGTGTGTCTTTGTAGTTTCCTAGTAAATCTTTTTGGTTTTGGAGTGCGATGAGATTGCGTTGGAGATTGTTAAGTTGGGTTTGGTTTTCAAGCGTGTTGGGGGAATTTTGGAGAGTATGGATTTCTTCTTGGGTTTTGGTGAGATTAAAACTTACCTGCTGGTAGGCTTGGTAATTGGCGTATTTTTTTATCCAAATATTATTGGGATTGTTAAGAAAGTTATTAATAGCTGTGATTTGCGAATCAATTTGTTTGATTTGTCGAATCTCATCTTTAATCTCTGCAAAAAGCGAGCTTACAATCAGGGCTAAAGTGGCAAAAAAAGCAAGGATTCTTCTCATGCAAATGCCTTTAATAATTCCATAAGGGTGGATTTTGGAATATCATTTTTGAAGATGAAATTACCGATTTTATGAGGTAAAACAAAGGTAATTTGGTTATTTTGACTTTTTTTGTCTAAGATAAAGGCTTGATAGATGGATTCTATATT
>CALVAF010000038.1 GCA_944325475.1 uncultured Helicobacter sp. | reverse complement strand
AGAGAAAATCAAAAAGAATCCTCATCTAAAACTTCCAAAACTAGAATCTTATCAAGATTACAAGGAAGCTTTAAAAGAAAAAGAATGCTTTACTTATCAATTAGGGGAAGCATTAATTAGAGCCAATACTCTTAAAAACAACACTCATAATCCACAATCTCTCTCTACCCTACAATCTATTCTCTACAAACCCATTGCTTACTTCAAGTTTGCAAAAGAAGTGGGTGAGTTGAGAGTGGGGTTGAAAATAAAATAAAAGGATAAAAATGAAAATCACAAATCTATTTTGCATCTTGAGTTTAGCGTTTTTGGTAAGTGGCTGTGAAGATAAGGTGGATTCTAATATCGTCTCTAGTGGTGCTAAAAATACACAAGAGCAGCTTGATGTGTTGCAAAATGTCGATAAAAACTCCTATAAGGAAGTTGCTGATGTGTTTTTAGACACCCAAGAAATTGCTACCACAGGCAACAAGCCTTATTTTTTGGTTTTTGCAGCAAATGGTTGCATTTATTGTGATAAACTCAAAGAGTTAATTCGCGATGATAGCGAAGTGAAAGCGACTTTGCAAGAGAATTATTCGCCCTTTTATATTAACCTAAGTTATTCCAAATCCCACAATGTTGCATTTTTAGGCAAAACCAAAGAGACTTCTGAGCTAGGACGCACTTATAATATCAAGCCCACGCCAACGCTTGTTTTTGTGGCACCTAGTGGGGAAACCCTCTTTGTCTATCCGGGCTATATGCCCAAAGAGCGGTTTTTAGCAACATTGAATTTCTTAAAAGACCCAAGTTTAGAATCCAAAGATGAAAAGGAAATCGCTAAAGCCCTCCAAGAGCTATTCCAAAGCAAAAATATTTAGCGGTTTATCAATGGTTATTTAAAATTCCAGTAGAATCACAAATCCATTTTACAGAAAGGCAAATATGAATCAAATCAGAACGTTCATTAACGGAATTATTGGTGGTTTTTGTAACTTTTGGATTACGATTGTTTTATTACTTGGTTATGGTAGTGTCTGTGCGGTGGCGACTTTTGTTGAGAACGACTATGGCACACCTACTGCAAGGGCATTAGTTTATGATACACGATGGTTTGATTTGCTGCATTTGCTTTTGGTTTTGAATCTCATTGGATTGCTTATTCTCTCAAGAGCTTGGGAGCGGAAAAAATATGCGAGTCTTCTTTTTCATTCTTCTTTAGTTGTGATTTTTATTGGTGCTGCAATCACGCGTTATTATGGTTTTGAAGGTGTGATGCATATTCGTGAGGGCGAGAGGAGCAATACCTTGCAATCCCAAGAGGAATTTTTGACGATTTTGGCTAAAATGGATGGCAAGTTTTATCGTGCGTTTTTCCCCACTACCATTACTCCTTTGGTGCAAGATAAGTTTGAGCGCACATTACCTTTTGGTGAGGATAATTTGGAAGTAAAATTCCTTGAGTATATCCCCGCAAAAGACAAAATGAGTATTGATGTTTTGAGGCTTGAAATGAGCTATCAAGGGGCAAAAGAAATTATCGAAGTCACTAAAAATGTGATGGAGCAAACTCCAATTCCTTTTAGTCTAGGCAATGCACAATTTGCATTAGAATGGGGGACACGCCCTATCACCTTGCCTTTTAGTATTGAGCTAAAAGACTTCCAGTTAGAACGTTATGCAGGTTCGATGAGCCCATCTTCATATGCTTCTGAAGTGGTGGTGATTGATGAGGCTAATAAAGTCCAAATGCCCTATCGAATCTTTATGAATAATGTTCTTGATTATGGAGGTTTTCGATTCTTCCAATCCTCCTATGATCAAGATGAGCTAGGGACGATTCTATCGGTTAATCGTGACCCGGGCAAGATTCCAACTTATATCGGTTATGCGATGCTGACTTTGGGGCTTTTGTGGTCATTTTTTGCTAAAAATGGACGCTTTTATAAACTCAGTCGTTATCTCAAAGCGCAGAATCTTATTTTTGCAGCCTCTCTAGTTTTAAGTGTTTTTGCCATCCAAACCCCGCTTAATGCCACAGAAAATAATGCCACCCAACCCATGCAAGATTTTCCCCCTATCACGCAAGAGAGCATTTTGGATTTGATTGCCAATCTCAAGCAAAAATCTGCCAAGCACGCTGAAATTTTTGGGAAGCTTCTTGTGCAGGATTTTGGCGGTAGGGTGAAGCCTATGGATACTCTAGCGATGGAATATGTGCATAAAATGACAAAAAAAGATAATTTTTTGGGACTTAGCAATATGCAGTTATTTTTGGGTATGATGATGTATCCTAATGAATTTAAAAAGGTTAAAATGATTGCTATTACAACCCCCAAGCTCAAAAAACTCATCGGTGTTGATGAATCTCAAAAATTCATTGCCTTTGAAGATGTGTTTTATAAAGACCAATACAAACTGCTTAATCTCCTTGAAGAGGCTAATCGTAAAAAGCCTGCAATGCGCGATAAGTTTGATAAGGACATTATTGAAGTTGATGAAAGAATCAATGCTGCTTATCTCATCTACTCCGCACAATCTTTAAGAATCATTCCTGATTTTAGTCAGGAAACCTCCACTTGGTATGCACCCACAGAGGCTATGGCAGGATTTAATGAAGCCGATAGAGAGCAGATTCACAAGCTATTTAGGGCTTATTTCACAAGCTTTCATCAAGGTTTGGTAGAGAATCATTGGGAGAATGCTGACCTTGCTATTGAAGCACTAAGTCAAATCCAGCACAAATTTGGTGCCGAGTTGCTCCCAAGCCAAAGCAAAATTGATTTGGAAATTTTCCTAAACCATTATCATATTTTTGATAATCTCACGCCTTTATACATTATTGCTGGAGCAATTTTGTTTGTCGTGGTGTTAGTGCAGATTTTTAGGAATAAAAAATCTGATGTTTTTGTTACGCGCGTGATTCGATGGCTGGTTATTCTTCTGGTTTTGTTGCATACTATTGGGCTTGGGGTGCGTTGGTATGTCGGTGGGCATGCACCTTGGAGTAATGCCTATGAATCTATGATTTACATTGCGTGGGCTGCAGGGATTGCGGGGGTGATTTTCTTTAGAAAAAGCTATCTTGCCCTAGCTACCTCAAGTTTTTTGGCGGGAATCTCGCTTTTTGTGGCACATTTAGGCTTTATGAATCCCCAAATTGGTAATCTTGTGCCTGTTTTGAAATCGTATTGGCTGAATATCCATGTTTCTATTATCACAGCAAGTTATGGATTTTTGGGGCTTTGCTTTCTGCTTGGGGCAATTACTCTTGGGCTTTTTATTTTTAGGAATCAAAAATATCTCCAACTTGACAAGACGATTTTGACTCTTCACGCCATTAATGAAATGTCGATGATTCTAGGTCTTGCGATGCTGACGATTGGGAATTTCCTAGGTGGCGTTTGGGCTAATGAATCATGGGGGAGATATTGGGGCTGGGATCCTAAGGAAACTTGGGCGTTAATCTCTATTGTCGTGTATATCATTGTCTTGCATGTGAGATTTTTACCCAAAGGCGATAATCCTTATATTTTTGCTTCTTTGTCTGTTGTGGCGTTTTATTCGATTTTGATGACTTATTTTGGGGTGAATTTTTACCTCTCTGGATTGCATTCTTATGCTGCTGGAGATCCTGTGCCTGTGCCTGTTTTCTTGTATTATTTTGTAGCAGCAACGATTCTTTTAATTTTGTTTGCAGCTAGAAAAAGCGATTTGGATTCCCCAAAAATTAATTTCTAATCTTGTGGTTTTAAAAAGCTTTTTACTTTTTAGAGATAAATTAAGTCATATTTTTTGTTTTTTCTGATATAATCTAGCCTAATTTTTTTGAAAAAGGGCAAGATTAAATGTCTGCAATTATTGGCTTTAAGGTAAATGACGTTATTTATGACACACAAACCGCCTCAGAGCTTCAGATAGATGGCGAGCCGATTTATTTTGATAATTCCCCCCAATCACTTTCTATTATGCGACATACTTGTGCGCATTTGATGGCAGAGGCGGTTAAATCTCTCTATCCAGAAGCACAATTTTTCGTAGGTCCTGTGGTGGAAGAGGGATTTTATTATGATTTTAGAGTCAATCGTAAAATCAGCGAAGAGGATTTAGTGCAAATTGAATCCAAAATGAAAGAAATCGCTAAAAAGGGCGAGCAAATCATGAAATAT
>CALVAF010000037.1 GCA_944325475.1 uncultured Helicobacter sp. | reverse complement strand
GGGCTTTGGAAAAAAGCAGAAGAATTGTATAATAATGCGATGGAAAAAATGGTGGAAAATCTCAAGGAAGTGATTTTGTCTTAAAATGGAACACAGATTGCTTTAGTAGATTTGTCTTAAAGAAAACATCAAAGGATTGAAATGCTAACAAAAAAAACAACTTCATTGGTTTTAGCAGGAATGCTTTTAGGAACGAGTTTGTTTGCTGCACAAGTCAATACAGTGACAGCCACAACAAGTGAGATTAGCCCTATTGGTAATGTCGGTGTGCAGCCAAATAGAAATTCTAATTCTCCAGCAAATTTGCAAGGTATTGAAGTGGGAGGCGATGATATTGTGATTCCCAATGCACCGATGATTACGCCATCTAGTATTATTGAGATTAGTGCTGTTGGTATGGGTGTCGCACCCGAATCAACACTCTCTCCAGCACAGGCTTTAGCTTTAGCTAAAAGAGCCGCAATTGTCGATGCTTACAGGCAAATTGGCGAGAAAATGTATGGGATTAGAGTGAATGCACAAGATACCGTTAGAGATATGGTGTTAAAAAATTCCACAGTGAAAACTAAGGTCATGGCAGTGATTAGAAATGCTGAAATTATCGAGACTATTTACAAAGATGGTTTGTGCCAAGTGAGCATGGAACTAAAACTTGATGGAAAACGATGGTATCGTATTTTAACAGGCGAAAATTTTTAATTTTCTTACTTCTTATTGGGCTTGGTGGGTGTGCTAAGATACCCCCAAGCTTAGAGAAAACAACTCCTAAAATCATTTTTTTTGCAACAAAAGATTTCCGATTTTATGATACGGGGTTAGTAAAATCTTATTCCAATGGTGACATGGCGCTGGAAATTTTTAATGCAGGGCATTTGCTCTTAGAATTTTTTATTTCTCAAAACCGCGTTTGCTTCAATCGACAATGCTATGCAAAAGATTCACTTATTAGAAAGCTTTTTGGGAATGATGGGCTATTGGAATTGGATTTTAAGGCGATTTTGGAAGGGAGAGAGATTTTAGGAGGGAAAAACAAAAGAGTCTTAAAAGAGGGCTTTGAGCAAAGAATCAATGATGGGAATAATCAAGTAATTTATGAAGTTGGGGCTAGTGAGATTTCTTTAAGGGAGCTAAAAAGTGGCTTTAGTCTTGTAATTAAAGGAATGTGATGCAAATTTATCAGCCAAAAGATGGGTATTGTTATAATAGCGATAGTTTGTTTTTGTATGATTTTGCTCTAAAATTCCTTAAGCCCAAAAAGCAAGTTTTGGAAGTAGGTGCGGGTAGTGGGGTGCTTGGAATGCTGTGTGCTAGAGAAGTGGAGATGGATTTAAGTATGATTGAAAAAAATCCTAAAATGCTAGAGTTATGCAAGCATAACCTTAGAATTAATGCCATTGAAGCAAAGCTGCTTGGTGGGGATTTTTTGGATTATGATTTTTTGGACTTGAAATTTGATTTTATCCTTAGCAATCCGCCCTTTTATCGTAATGGCGTGATTCCAAGTGAGAATCAAGACATTCGCTTGGCACGATATGAGGAAAATTTACCTTTTGATTTGATGATTAAAAAAATCAATTCTTTGCTAAAGCCACAGGGGGAATTGATTTTTTGTTATGATTGTAGAGAAAGTTTTAAGGTTTTTGGTATATTATTTGAATTCAAAATCCGTCCTCTTGTGGTGCGTTATGTGCATCCAAGAGGGGATAGGGAGGCGACTTTGCTGCTTTGTAGGGCAAAGAAAAATTCTAAAAGTCAAATGCGAATCTTGCCGCCTCTTTTTACGCATGAGGACAAGGATTTTTCACAAGAAGTGCAAGGGATTTATAAAAGGGCAAACACTTGGAGTATTAAATGTTAAAATCACAAGGGTTTTCATTTGGATTTGATTTTACAAAATGCCAAGAATGCGGTGGGAAATGCTGTAAAGGCGAGAGGGGTTATATCTTTGTCACTCCAAGTGAAATCCAAAAAATCGCAGAATCAATGCAAATGAATTTTGAAAGTTTTTGTTTGAAAAAAAAAAAAAAAGTGGGCTATCGTTACTCTTTGATTGAGAAAAAAGAACAAAAGGGTGATGGCTATGCGTGCGTGTTTTTTGATGAGGAAAAAGGGCAGTGTCAAATCTATGAAAATCGCCCTAAACAATGTGTGGAATTCCCATTTTGGGATTGTTATAAAGAAAATTTTGAAACTTTATTAGAGGAATGTATTGGTGTTGTTAAAAAATAAAATTTTAATTATTTTGGTTAGTGGATTTTGCTTGTTTGTCGTGCTTGTTGGCTGTTTGCCTAAAATGCAGATTAATTTTGCCAATAATCTTTATAAAGAAGTGGAAAATTTAGAAGATATTTATATTATGCAGGCGTATGCGGCTTTGGATTTGCAGGATTACAATGTCGTTAAAGAAAATCTCACAAAAGCCTATGAATTGACTCAAAATAAGGCATATTTAAAGGAAATGATTGGAATTTTGATGCTTCAAAAGGAATGGGAGGAAGCTAAAAAGGTGGCTTTGGAGTATCAAAAAAAATACCCTAAAGAAGAAGATGTGAATCGGGCATTAGTTGAGATTCTGGGGAATTTAAAGGAGTTTCAAGCGGCAAATAAAGAAGTAGAAAAGCTGCTAAAGCAAAATAGAAATCCGCAGAATCTAGAAATTGCTTCATCAATCTATTTTTTGCAAAACAATTACAAAGCCGCCATTGATTATTTGCAAGAATCATATTTATTAAGCGGAAATGAGCAGATTGCTAATAAGCTTGCTTCTGTTTATTTACTTTTTTTGAAGGATAGGAATCAGGCGATTGCAGTTTATGAGGGGTATATCAAAAAATATGGAATCACTCAAAATATTGGGGAAAGACTGGCTTTGATTTATTTAGAAGACAAAAAAGATCTTGATGCCGCAAGAATTTATCAACAGCTTTATGAGGTTATAGGGGAGCAAAAATATGCTCACTTTGCACTAGAGATTTATTTAAAGGGTAATTTTCTCCTCCAAGCGCAGAATTTTTTGGAACATAATCCTAAGATAGAGGCGCGAGATGAGGTGCTATTAGAAATCTATCGTCTAAGAAAAGAATCTCAAAAAGCCATTAAGTTATTGCAGAAATTATACAAAGAAAGTGGGAATGTGGATTATCTTGCTTTAGAAGTAATGCTAGTTTATGAAAATGCTAAGAATCGCAATGATAGAGCAATGCTAAAAAAGATGGCAGAGAAGCTTGAAGTGGTGTTGCAAAAATCCTCTAATGCGTTATATTGGAATTATTATGGGTATTTGCTAATTGATCATAATTTGGAT
>CALVAF010000036.1 GCA_944325475.1 uncultured Helicobacter sp. | reverse complement strand
ATTTTAAATTTCATTCCACAGAATTGGCATTGAATTCTTATGCCCCAAATCGCTATTAATCCACAAAATTAAGAAAAATCCACATCACCAAAACCCATTTTGATTCTAGATTATGCAACTGCATTATCTTAATTTTATTGTTTAAGCCATAGATTGCTTCAGTCTAAACGCTTTACAATAACCTATTATAATCTTTAGAATCCACCCACAATTCCACTACTCTATCACCGCAGTTTTACCACTAAAACAAACTCCCCATATCCCTAAAAGAAAACAATTCATAGGTTTTTTGCGTAGCAATTCTCCCCCTAGCCGTACGCTCCAAAAAACCATTAACCAGCAAATAAGGCTCAATCACATCTTCAATCGTCCCCTCATCTTCACTCATCGCCGCTGCCAAAGTGCTAAGTCCAATAGGACGCCCCCTACTCTCACAAATAATTTTCAAAAACCGCAAATCCAGCTCATCAAAGCCATATTCATTGACTCCAAGCTCATTGAGTGCATATTGAGTGCGCTCTTTTGTAATGATTCCCTCCTCTGCCACTTCAGCAAAGTCCCTCACACGTTTTAGCAAACGCAATGCAATTCGAGGCGTGCCACGCGAACGTTTAGCGATTTCTAAAGCCCCTTCATTAAGGCATTCTTTTTGGAGTTTGATAGAGGCAATCTGCACGATTTTAGTTAATTCCTCCTGTTCATAAAACTGCATTCGAAACTGCATTCCAAACCTATCCCGTAAAGGATTGCTAATCATTCCTGCTCGTGTCGTTGCCCCAATGAGCGTAAAACGCGGCAAATCAATCTTTACTGTTTGTGCTGCAGGACCGCTACCAATGATAATATCAAGCCTAAAATCCTCCATCGCTGGATATAAAATCTCCTCAATGGCTGGTGAAAGCCTGTGAATCTCATCAATAAAGAGAATCTCCCCCTCACTTAAATTGGTCAAAATCGCTGCTAAATCCCCAGCTTTTTCAATCATCGGTGCTGCTGTAACCTTTATAGATACATTCATCTCATCACTAATAATATGTGCTAAAGTCGTCTTGCCAAGCCCCGGCGGACCAAAAAGCAACAAATGATCCAGCACATCACCACGCTTTTTAGCCGCATTGATAAAAACCCTTAGATTCTTCTTTAGCTTCTCCTGCCCAATATAATCATCCCAATTACTCGGGCGTAGCTTAACCTCTTCATCACCCTCTAGCTCCATTTTTTCTATTTCAACAATCCGCTCCAAAATACTCCCTTAATAGCTCTCACTTTCCTTTGGGAAATCCCCATTTTTCACATCTTTTGCATATTTTTGCACTGCCTCTCTCACAAGCTTCGCACCTTCCAAATACTGCCGCACAAACTTTGGTTTAAACGCTTCAAAAAAACCTAACATATCACTCCACACAAGCACTTGTCCATCGACATTAGCACCACTTCCAATGCCAATTACTGGAATCTTTAGTTTTTGTGAAATCAACTGCCCCACTTCGCTTCTAACTCCTTCTAATAGAATACAAAACGCCCCTGATTCTTGCAACGCGAGGGCATCACACAATAATCCTTCCACTTCTTTTTCACTCTTGCCCTTGACCTTATAGCCCCCCTCACTCCTCACTAATTGCGGCTTAATCCCAATATGCCCCATCACCGCAATTCCACTGCTAACAAGCCTTTTAATTATCTCGCTCATCTCTGCACCACCCTCGATTTTGACAGCTTGAGCGTTGGTTTCCTTGTAAATTCGAATCGCCCCCTGCAAGGCTATCTCTAGAGTTGCCACACTGCCAAAGGGCATATCACACACCACAAGACTCTGTTTAGCGCCATTGCATACGGCTTTTGTATGGTAAATCATAGAATCAAGACTCACCCCCAATGTATCACTCGCCCCAAAAAAACTCATCTGCAAACTATCGCCTACCAAAATCATATCCACCTCACCATCAAAAATCCCCGCAAAAAGCGTATCATAAGCCGTAATCATCGTGATTTTTTCTTTGTTTTTTTTAGCTAAAATCTGTGTGATAGTGGTTTGTTTTATTGTCGTTTGAATGCTCATTTTTCTGCTCCAAAAATTAAATAGACATTTTACTATATTTTATCATTAATTTTTCTTTGCTAGAGGCTTGACAATTTACAAAAATAGCAATAAAATTGCAATTCCTTACTTTTGGGGTTGATAAGAATTTCGACGGGAGTTAGATGGCTCTAGCTGCATACCGACTTGTGCTAAGTCGTAAAACTGGCTCTTAAATATAAACGCAAACAATTCAAATTACGCTCCTGCTTACGCTAAAGTTGCGTAAGTTTATCGACTCTTTTGGAGCTGTTTTTAGTTAAGATTCTAGCTATTTTCTAAAAACATCATTTCTGCTAGATGCGGTTTTACTTACCTAAAGAAAAGCTTAAGTTTTAAGGTTGCCTTGTTTGTAAATTTTTGGGAGTTTTGCAAACAAGAAAGATTCTAAACCCAAGCAAGTATGTATATCAGCAGTGTTGGTCTAGTTTTCGGACTGGGGTTTGATTCCCCACAACTCCACCAAATTCACTTAACTCTTTTATATTAACTTACTATTTTTTTAAATACTTCTAACCCATTAAGATTTTACTTTATTCTTTCAATTACCTATCTGTCTATAAATGTGAGATTAAGTAACAATTTCTCTCCCCATTTTTCTAAAAAACATTTAATTCCACAAGATTATAAACAAAATATAAAATCTCATCAACAAAAAGAACAGAAAGGCACACATACAGCACCGCAACTCCAACAACTATCTTAAGCGGTAAAGTTACATTTTGCAGATAAATTGCCCCATTATTGACAATTGGCTCTTTTAAAAACATATACACAATAAGTTTGAGATAATAATACGCCGCAATCGCACTATTAAGCACCATTACTATAGCTAAAAACAAATAGCCATTATTAATAGCCGCACTCATCAAATACACTTTGCCCCAAAAAATCGAAAAAGGTGGAATCCCAGCAAGCGAAAGCATAAACAAACCAATAATTACCGCAGCAAGCGGACAAAGCTTGATAAGCCCAGAGAATTTCTCATAAGAATGATCATACCGCTTATCCCAAATCTGCTCTTTGGTGCGCGAAATCCAAAGCATTGCAAAGATTCCAAGATTGGTAAATAAGAACAAAATCCAATACAAAAACAAGGCGCCAAAGGACTGCATACTAGCAATAAAAATCGCACTAAAAACAAATCCAGCATGTGAAATAGAGCTATACGCAAGCATTCTTTTGACATCTTTTTGCACGAGCGCTAAGAGATTTGGCAAAGTCATTGTAACCACTGCTAACAAATAAAAAATATTATGCACCCAAATAATATCGATAAAAATGCTAAAGATTCGGATAGCCACCACCAATGCAACGATTTTTGGGACAATTGACATAAAACCAGCTAAAAAGGAATTAGACCCTTCATAAACATCAGGCGTCCAAGTGTGAAAAGGCACCAAAGAGATTTTAAATCCGATAGCAACGACAAAAAATGCTACAGAAGCTAGCACTAAATAAGCAGGTTGGTAGTTATTTTGAACCAAAATATTTTTGATATTTTCCAAATCCAAATACCCACTTGCTGCATACAAAAGCATCGCCCCAAAGGCAAAACAAGCCGCTGAAAGCGACCCCATAGTAAAATATTTAATTGCTGCTTCAAAAGAAGTCTGTCGATTGTGCATAGCAATAAGCGTGTAAAGCGCCAGTGAAGCAGTTTCAAGCCCTAAAAAAATCACTATCAAGTGATCGCTACTAACCATAAACTGGAATCCCGCACACATAAACAAAAAAAGCGCGTAATACTCGGGGTATTGGAACTCATGAAATTGATTATAACTCAAAGTCAAAGGCAAAAACAAAATCGCCCCCACTAGAATAATCACCTGCCCAAGCACCGATATTCCATCAATCAACACCAAATCAAAAAATGCTCTATAATACCCACCAAAAAATGCAATATAGCCCAAATCCAAAGCAAGGAATAAAATCGCAAGCATAGTATAAAGCTGCTTATTGACCCTTTGAATACATAAATCTAACATCAAAATCACAATCGCACCAACCACCGCAATCAGCATAGGAATAATGCTAAAAAAATTCAATTCCCCAAAAGCAATGCTAAAAGACTCTAACATTATTCGCCCTCCTTTTCTAAGTGATTTTCTAAAATATCTAGCTTAAAAAATTCCCGAGTTTCTTCTAAATCAATATGCAAATACAGCACCTCAAACATATTCTCTACACCCTTATTAATCGGTTCTAAAACAGGCTTTGGA
This sequence comes from uncultured Helicobacter sp., assembly GCA_944325475.1. Lineage (GTDB taxonomy): Bacteria > Campylobacterota > Campylobacteria > Campylobacterales > Helicobacteraceae > Helicobacter_D. The sequence goes on along the minus strand of CALVAF010000036.1, from coordinate 3,196 downwards.
TACACTCCAAGCCAAATTACAATCATCACTAAAGGCAACAAGGCACTTAATTCTCTAAAATCCAAGTCCTTTAACTTTTGATTCTTAGGGTTTTGCAACTCCCCATAAAAAGACTTGCGATACAAATGCAACAAATAAATCGCCCCTGCGATAATGCTAAGTCCAGCAATTCCAGTCATAATAGGTGAGATTTCAAAGAATCCAAGCAGAGACAAAAATTCTCCGACAAATCCCATTGTAAGCGGCAATCCAGCCGAAGCCATCATCATAATCCCAAAAATCACTGCATAATTTGGCATCACTCTTGCTAACCCACCAAATTCACTCATTAATTTCGTGTGCCGCCGCTCATAAATCACACCCACTAACATAAACAACGCCCCACTAATAATCCCATGACTTAGCATAAAAAACACCGACCCAACAATACCTTCTACATTAAGCGCAAAGATTCCAATCATAATCACGCCCATGTGCGAAATAGAGCTATAAGCAATAACCTGCTTCATATCCTCTTGCGCAAAAGCCACCATCGCCCCATAAACCACCATAATCAACGCTAAAATCGCCACAGGCATCAGCAAAGCCACACTCGCATCAGGAAACAAAGGCAATGAGAATCGCACAAAACCATAAGTCCCCATTTTTAAAAGCACCGCTGCTAGAATCACCGAACCAATCGTAGGGGCTTGTCCGTGCGCATAAGGCAACCAAGTATGAAAAGGAAACATCGGCACTTTAACTGCTAACCCACAGAAAAAGGCAACAAATAACCACATTTGAATATCCTTTGGAATCGCCCCAAACTCATACCAATCCAGTAATGAAAAAGTCCAAATCCCACTTATATTAAAGTAATAATAAGCTAAAAAGAGGATTCCAACCAACATAATAAGCGAGCCTAAAAAGGTGTATAAAAAGAATTTGACTGCCGCATAGATTCTACTCCCACTTCCCCAAGCACCGATAATATAAAGCATAGGCACCAAAGAAAGCTCCCAAAACACATAAAATAAAATCATATCTAACGCACAAAATACACCAATCATAATGCCCTCAAGGCACAAAAGTGAAATCACAAGCTTTTTTAACTCAAATTTTTCATTTAAGTAAATAAAGCCCAAAAAGCTAATTAAAGCACTCAAAACCACCAAAAACAACGAGATTCCATCAATCCCCACAAGGTAGCTAACACCAAAGTTTGCCACCAAAGGAAAGGCATTGACAAACTGATACCCCTTAACATTATTATCAAATGCAAACCACAAACCAAACGCCAAACATAGTTCCAGCAAACTAATGATGATTCCATAGGCTTTTAGATTCTCCCTAATTCCAATGGCAAGCAAAGCCCCCACAAAAGGCAAAAAGATAAGCAGCGTCAAAATGTAATCCATACGCCCTCCCTATAAACAAATACAAACACCAACAAAAGCACAAGTCCAAAAAACATAATACGGAGCATTTTAGATAGATTCCCACTTTGAATCACGCGGAGTTTCTCCCCACTATCACTTAGGAAATAAGCAATTTTATCCACCACAAAATCGATGACTTTTTTATCAATTCCCCAAGCAACTTGCGACAATCTTTTATAATTTTGTATAAACAAAACCTCATAAAGCTTGGGGATATAATATTGTTGCGCTAGAAGTTTGTAGATAAAAGTTTCTTCCCAAGCCTTAGAAAATCCGCCATTTTTGTATTTAATAATCGCAAACAAAATCCCACCAAGCGCGAAAAACAAGGTAATTGCAATCAAAATCCACACCCTTTTTGCACTCAAATTAGAATCAAAATCTGGCAAAGTCTGCAAGATAAAATGATGGAAACTTGATTCCAAAAATCCACTAAAAATAGCCAAGATACCAAGTGGAATCATTGCATATAGCATATAAGGATAAGCCTCATGCGGGTGTTCTTGGTGCTTTTTCTCTCCAAAAAAGACAAGCATAATCAGCCTAAAACTATAAAAAGCCGTCAAAAATGCCCCTAACAACAGCATTCCCCATAACACATAGGCTTCATTACCAAAAGCAGCCTCTAAGATTTTATCTTTAGAGAAAAACCCAGAAAAAGGATAGATTCCAGCCAATGCAATAGAAGCTAAAATCATCAAAATCGCTGTGTGTTTGAGCGGCTTATATAAAGCCCCCATTTTTGCAATATCAAGCTTATCATTCATCGCATGCATAACATTCCCAGCCCCTAAAAACAATAGTGATTTAAAAAAAGCATGGGTTGCAAGATGAAAAAGCGCTATCCAATACGCCCCAAGCCCAGCAGCCACAAACATATAGCCCAACTGCGAAAGTGTAGAATAGGCAATAATCCGCTTTAAATCCCTATTGACAAGCGCCATACTTGCTGCAAAAATTGCCACAAAAGCCCCCAAAGAAGCAATCGCAAAACTCACTTCAGGAATTATAGAATAAAGCGGATTTGCCCTCACTACAAGATAAACCCCAGCTGTTACCATGGTTGCAGCATGGATTAGCGCAGAAACTGGCGTGGGACCCTCCATGGCATCAGCTAACCAAGTATGCAAAGGAAACTGCGCACTCTTACCCATTGCACCCACAAAAAGCAAGATTCCAATCGCCACCAAAATCCCCTTGGGCGCTTCATAAATATTGCTCAAAACAATCTCATAATTCAAAGTTCCAAAAATCCAATAAATCAAATATATTCCAAGTAGCATTCCAAGATCTGCAATGCGATTCATAATAAACGCCTCATTTGCCGCAAAAGACGCCAAATCTCTACCATACCAAAAGCCAATTAATAGCCACGAACAAAGCCCCACACCTTCCCAGCCAATAAAAAGCCCCGCAAAATTATCACTCATTACTAAAATCAACATCGAAAACACAAAAGCACTCAAATACACAAAAAAACGATTGAAGCTCACATCATGCTTCATATAGCCAATCGAATAAAGATGCACACACAAAGAAACTAACGTCACCACAAGCACCATTGTGGCACTCACGCTATCAATTAGGAATCCAAAAGGGATATAAAGCCCTCCAGCTCCAATCCAATCCATAAGCACCACCTTTAAAACCCCGCCTTGGAAGACATGAACAAAAAGCATTAAAGAGGCTACAAAAGAGATTCCAAGCATTAAAGACGCAAACACTCCCACAAACAAAAACTTTTTTTTTGACGAAAAAAAAAAAAAAAAAAGCGAACC
>CALVAF010000035.1 GCA_944325475.1 uncultured Helicobacter sp. | reverse complement strand
ATTTTAAATTTCATTCCACAGAATTGGCATTGAATTCTTATGCCCCAAATCGCTATTAATCCACAAAATTAAGAAAAATCCACATCACCAAAACCCATTTTGATTCTAGATTATGCAACTGCATTATTACTTTTTTATTGCCTATATCATAGACTTCTTTGTTATGCTTTGCACTTCTTTGCAAGGACGCAGTGGATTCTTTTTCAATTCTATTAAAGGCACACTAAGGATTTCTTGTAATTCTAAATTCTTAAGAATCTTGAAATATTTTCAAAACCCTAAAAATGCTTGAAATTTTTAAATTAAAGCAGGCGTTATCTATCCTTTATTTACTTTAAAAGAAAAAATTATGGTGGGTTTAGAGGTAATATGAAACTAAAATAGAAATAAAAAGATTAAGAAAAACAAACTACATCCAATCAATAATTTTAGTCACTTCTCGCACTTCAAAGCACTTGATTCCTAAATTTTGCGTGGATTTTTTGGGTAAAATTGCCTTATCAAGCCCCAAAGACAAAGCTTCTTTCAACCTTTGCTCGATATTAGAAACCTCACGAATATCCCCCACCAAACTCACCTCACCAATAAACACACTCCGTGGAGATAGCGCACGATTACGAAAACTCGAGAGAATCGCCGCGACAATCGCTAAATCTGCTGCTGTTTCTAGGATTTTTATCCCACCTGTTACATTAATAAAAACATCATAGCGATTAAGTGGAATCTCAAGCTTACGTTCCAGCAAAGCTAGAATCATATTAAGACGATTTGCATCAAAACCCGTGCTAGCACGCTTTGGCACACCATAAACACAATCACTCACTAACGCCTGCACCTCCAAAACTAGCGCCCTGCTCCCCTCCAACACGACACTCAAAGCACTTCCGGGACTCGAAGCTTTTTGAGAAAAAAAGATTTTGGAGGCTTCCTTCGCCCCTACAAGCCCATGGCTTTTCATCTCAAAAATCCCCACCTCGCTTGTATTCCCAAAGCGATTCTTAAACCCACGCAAGAATCGTAACTCCCGACTAGAATCACCCTCAAAATACAGCACACAATCCACCATATGTTCTAAGATTCTTGGTCCTGCAATCGAGCCTTCTTTAGTAATATGTCCAATGATAAAAACACAAATCCCCCATTCCTTAGCCAACCGCATTAGCTCAAAAGTTACCTCACGCACTTGTGAGACACTGCCTGGGCTTGAAGTGATTTTCTCACTATAAAGCGTCTGAATACTATCAATCACAAGCATCATATAATCGCGTTCTTTAGATTTGATAGAAGCAATAATTTCCTCTAGCCTAATGGCATTTAAAAGATATAAATTTGGATTCATCGCCCCTAGTCGCTCTGCACGCAAGGCAATCTGCGAACTGCTCTCCTCACCACTAACATAAAGGACATTTTTACTCATTTTAGCAAGATTACTTGAAATTTTAAGTAGCAAAGTCGATTTTCCAACGCCCGGACTGCCTCCCACAAGATACATTCCCCCAAGCACGATTCCGCCCCCAAGCACAATGTCAAGCTCACTCTCTCCAGAGCTAAAGCGGACAAATTCCTCTTCTTTTACCTCTGTAATAGGCATTACTTTTGTGGTTTGACTAAGTGAGCTAAACGCCTCTATATGCCCCACTTTCAACTCCAAAAAACTCTCCCAAGCCCCACAATTAGAGCATTTCCCAAGCCATTTAAAACTTTGAAATCCACAATGCTGACATTCAAAAATCTGCGTCTTTTTCTTTGCCACTTTTGCCCTTTTGACACTTTACAAATCCACCTTTGATTCTATTTTAAAACTAAAAAACTCATCAAAAGCCAGAATCGCTCCACCAAAATCATTCTAAAAAATCACTTAAAACTCTAAAAACCAAAAATGCAACCCACCTATGATTCAAAGATAGAATCCAAAATCGTCTGAATGTATTTGCCTTCATCAAATTCTACTAAATCCTCAGCACCCTCACCCACACCAACATATAGAATTGGGACACGCAAAGTATGGATAATACTAAAAATTGCCCCACCCTTGCTCGTCCCATCAAGCTTGGTAATAATCACACCATCAACCCCATCAAGTGTTTGACTAAAGATTTTGGCTTGCTCCAAACTAGAAGTACCTTGCGTGCCATCTAAAATCAAAATTTTCCTATGTGGCGCACCTTCTTTGGCTTTATTGCAGATTCGAAGAATTTTTTGCAGTTCATTTTGCAAATTACTTTGGTTGTGTAATCTCCCCGCTGTATCAATAATCACACAATCAACACCCTTAGCCACCGCTGAAGTAATCGTATCAAACGCTACTGCTGATGGGTCATGCCCCTGCTTAGAAGCAATCACAGAGACATTAAGCCTCTCACCCCAAAGGCTTAACTGCTCAATAGCCGCTGCTCTAAAGGTATCTCCAGCCCCTAAAATCACACTTTTTCCCTGCTTTTTATAATGGTTTGCCAACTTGGCAATGGTCGTGGTTTTGCCCGCTCCATTCACCCCAACAATCAAATCGACACAGGGCTTAGCCTCCACTTGCTTTACTTGCACTTTGTCATAGTAGCTCTCCCCTCTAAAGAGCCTAAGTAATGCCACCTCAAGCTCATTTTTGCTAATCTCCTCACCCAATGGAGAGAGAATTAACTCAATTAGCTCATAATTCATATCTGTGGCGATTAACACTTCCTCAAGCTCTTCTTTGGTTAGCCTTTTATGTGCTTTTGGCAAAATCTCTTTGATACTTTGCGCGGTCTTTTGCAGGGTTTTTTTAAAAATATCAAACATTATTCTACCCTCATCTTTGCTAGATTTTGCGTTAAATCAAATTCCATCATCTCCTCTGGAATCGCTCCCAAATAATGGATAATATACTTCCCCTCTGCATCAAACAAAACCACAAGCGGAATCCCTTCAATCCCTCCTAATGCCGTAAAAAACTCTTTTCTATTATCTTGATAGGCTAGGGGCAAATGGAATTCATTCTCTTGGATAAAAACCTCAATAGCTTGCTGGAAATTTTCCACTTCTCCTACCAAATCATCAATTACAATTCCATAAATGCTAATCTCCTCCCCAAACTGCCTTTGGATATTCTGCAAATGCGGTAAAATAGCTAGACAAGGATCACACCAAGTCGCAAAGAAAAATAAAACTTTAATATTATTCTTCTTTGAAGTGACTAACAAATCCTTTAAAACATTTGGCTTTTTAGGTTCAATATTTTTAAAATTACTTCTTTCTTGCGGACGCTTTTGATTGATGACAATCTCATCTCCATTATTCATAAGAATCTTCAAATCTTCCTGCGTTTGCGTAACCTCAAAACTCTCTTCTAAAGCCTCTTTTGGCTTCTCACAAGCAACAAAAAAAATCCCAACACTCAAAATCACAAATGCTAAAAATGCTTTTTTCAAAATCTAATCCCCTTATTAAAAAATGGAATTATACACAATAAACCCGCAAACTATGCCTAGTTTCTTGCTATTTAAACAAATATCCCAAAACAGAATCGCTAAAATCTCCGAATTTCTCCACCACTTCTAAGGGCAATCTAAGCTCAATGATTCCATAAACATAAGGCATAATCTCATAAGGATAATACACAAAAACCACCCCATTATAATCCAGCAAAATCACATCTGAAACTTTGAAATTTTCAAAATCAATGTAGTCCTGCACGACTTTATCAATGCTTAAAGAGGTATTTTTGATATTCCTCTCAAAGCAGCTTTTTTAGCTCCAAATTATTCCAATCAATCCTCTCATTTAGTGGGACAATCCCTTCTTTTTTAGAAACCACAATGCCTAATTTTACGCGATTCCCATGTGCTCCTCCTGTGTGGAGATAATACATTTTTTCAAACACCAAAATTTCCTCATCAAAATAATAAAGCCTATCCTCGAATAATCTCCTCTATAGGAAATTTTTTAAGGTAAGCTTCCACATTCATTCCTTTAGTGTTTTTAAGATATTTCTTCATGGATTCTTCCAAAGAAGGCAAAAAAGCTTCCCTAGCATTAGCACAATTAAATTCCTTGTGATACATTAATTCCAAAAGGTTTTGAATCTCCCAATCCATAGAACACAGCACCCAAGCACTAATCTCACTCTGGCTATTTTCAGAATGCCAATAGGTAATTTTTTGAGATTTAAGACCAAAAGAATCACAAACCTCGCCTTGAATCTCACCATTTTTAACTCCAAAAATCTTCTCTCCACACTTCAAATGCCCTTTTTCCAAAGATCCATTAGAAACCTCATCAAAAAGCATTTCACAACTTTTGGAATTTTGAGAATGTTGATTCTTCAATCCAGCAAACAAAATGCCTTGTGCATTTTGTGCGACATACAATTTATCTTTCTTAAAACAATAAGTTTTGTAAAAATTCCCCATTTTCCTGCTCCCCAAAACTGCTTGTTACCACTAACGCAACGCTTATAAACACGCTTAAAAGTCTTATTTTGGATTGCATTTTTACCCTTAA
>CALVAF010000034.1 GCA_944325475.1 uncultured Helicobacter sp. | reverse complement strand
AAAGACAAGAATCCACCACTTGTGGAGGAGCTTTTGGACTTGTATAACACAATTAATGAAAAATCTGCCATTGAGTATTTGCACGATAGCTTAGAGCATATGGAATCACTTCTAACGCTTTTTGATTTGGGTTATATTGATTTACAAGATCGAAGTAATACCGAAGTTTTAGTGCATCTCATCATTAAAAAAGTCATTAAGATTTTAAAGCATAAAAATCACAGCGATATTATAAGGATTCAAGAGCAAGTGCAAGAGCGGTATTTGCTAAATTGTAGCTTTTTTCAAAGTCTGCCAGATTATTGGGGATTGAAGCAAAATTTTCCCGTCATTCCACTTGATAAACTCAATAAACGCCCCACAAGAAGTGCGAGTTTATGGGATATTACTTGCGATAGCGATGGCGAGATTGCGTTTGATAAAAACTATCCTTTGTTTTTGCATGATATTGATGTCAATAGTGAGGAATATTTTTTGGGATTTTTCCTTGTTGGAGCTTATCAAGAAGTGCTTGGAATGCAGCACAATCTCTTCACACACCCCACAGAATTCAGCGTGGTTTTTGATGAGGATAAGGGGGGATTTGAAATTGAAAATCTCTTAGAGGCACAGACGATTTTAGATGTGCTAGATGATTTGGATTTTGATGTTAAGGAGATTGAAAGAAGGTTAAAACAAAAACTTGATGAGAGTGAGGAAATCCCACAAGATGAAAAAAAGGAAGTTTTAGGACAGCTTTATGTAATGCTAAGCGAAAATGGCTATTTACGCACGGTGTTTAAAAGTCGGGGAGAGCTAAATTGAAATATGCTACAAGTTTTTTTGGGATAATTAAAGAAGATTTTAGTGTTGTTTTACAAAAAGATCCAGCTATTAATTCTAAAATGGAATTATTTTTTAACTATCCGGGATTGATTGCGCTAATCCATTATCGAATCGCTCACAAACTGCATTTAAAGGGCTTTAAGATTCTTGCTAGAATCCTTATGGGATTCACACAATGGATTACTAATATTGACATTCACCCTGCCTGTAAAATTGGGCATAAAGTTTTTATTGATCATGGCATTGGCGTTGTCATTGGCGAAACAGCAGAAGTGGGAAATGAAGTAACAATTTACCAAGGCGTAAGTTTAGGCGGAGTGAGTTTGGAAAAAACCAAACGCCACCCAACAATTGAAGATAATGTGATTATTGGGGCGGGTGCAAAAGTGCTTGGAAATATCACTATTGGGGCGAATTCTAAAATCGGTGCAAACTCTGTTGTCATCGCCTCTGTACCGCCTAATTCTACAGCTGTTGGGATTCCTGCAAGAGTTGTGCTAAAGGGTAAGAGCAATGATTTAAATAAGATTCCAGATATTTCATTCCAACTTTTTAGCTATTTGCAAAAACGATTAGAATTGCTAGAATCACAAATCCCACACTCTAAAGAAATGCAAGAAGCCCTCCAGAGGCTTGATATTATGTATCAGGAGTTTTTAAAAATCAAAAAAGAATAGTTACCGCTTTAAAAGGCTCAAAACAAAAAAACTTAGCTTTTTTAAAAGGCTTTTTTTAGAGTGTAGCATCAAATACCTAGCCACATTTTTTCGCCCAAACATAATGGCAAAGGAAAAAGGAGTCATTCCCAAGCCATTGTTTTCATCTATATTGGCTCCATTTTCAACCAAAAGCTTACACATAGGAAGATACCCCTTAAAGCACACTCCTGCTAAAGGCGTTTGTCCTCTGTCATTTTTTTCATCGACTCTAGCGCCCTTTTGCAAAAGCATTTTAGCTGTCTCGTAAGAATTATTATAAGCTGCTAACATTAATAGGCTATCGCCCTTGTGAGTTTTTAAATTCACACTAATTCCTGCTTCTATCATAGTTTTTAAATTTTCACTCTCATTGTTTCTAGCAAAGTTAAATGCCATATTACAAAGCCTTGCGAAGTGTTGTTCTTCTTCTAAAGAAAGTTCATTGATCATTTTTTATCCTTTAAATTTATACTAAGTGCCAAATATGAAGAGAGTTTATTAACACTTAGTATAAATTTAGAGTGAGGAAAACTCACTCTAATTTCATAAGCCTAAAGCCTTTTTAACACCCTTTGCATAATCAGGACTTATCTTCTCAAAATGCTTTAAGGCTCTATCTATGATAGCTTTTTCAACACCATCCATTGAGGCTGCTATATTACCAAAAAGCTGGGCTTTTTGATTCTCATTCATGAGGTTAAATAAAGCCCTTGGTTGGGTGTAAAAATCATCATCAAGCGGTGCGTATCTTTGCGCTACGCCTTCTAAATTTAAATCAGGCTCTAAGTAGATTTTATCTTCTTTTGGGCTATCGCTATAAGAATTTGGTTCATAATAAGCAGCACCATTTTTGTAAGTATCGCTATTCATAGCCCCTGCTACATTATAAGTATTGACCTCGCTTCTTGCTCTATTTACAGGCAAGAGATGATAATTTGTGCCTATCCTATACCTTTGTGCATCTGGGTAGCTAAAAATCCTACCTTGTAGCATTTTATCAGGGCTAAAGCCAATGCCGGGCACTATATTGCTAGGAGAAAAGGCAGCTTGTTCTACTTCATTAAAGTAGTTTTGTGGATTTTTGTTTAAAACCATTTCACCGATTTCTATCAAAGGCACTATGCTATGAGGCCACACCTTAGTCAAATCAAAAGGATTAAAGCCTAGTTTATCAGCCTCATTTTCAGCTAAAACTTGAATTTTAACAGCCCATTTTGGAAAATCACCTTTTTCTATGGCATTATAAAGATCTCTTTGATGGGATTCTCTATCCTTAGCTATCAGAGCTTCAGCCTCTTTATTGGTAAGAGTTTTTATGCCTTGCTTGGTTTTAAAATGAAATTTCACCCAAAATCTCTCACCCTTATCATTTATAAGGCTATAAGTATGGCTACCATAACCATTTACATTTCTATAACTTGCCGGAATTCCTCTATCACTCATAAGTATGGTTACTTGATGTAAAGATTCAGGACAAAGCGTCCAAAAATCCCAAGCTGCGTTTGCGCTTCTTAAGTGCGTTCTAGGATCTCTTTTTTGAGTGTGGATAAAATCAGGGAATTTATAAGGATCTCTTATGAAAAATGTAGGGGTATTATTACCCACTAAGTCCCAATTTCCCTCTTTTGTATAAAATTTTATAGCAAAGCCTCTTACATCTCTTTCAGCATCAGCAGCACCTGCTTCACCTGCAACTGTTGAAAATCTCAAAAAAAGAGGAGTTACCTCATTCTTTTGTAAAACCTTAGCCTTAGTGTATTTTGAAATATCTTCAGTGATGATAAGCTCTCCATAAGCACCAGATCCTTTTGCATGAACTGTTCTTTCTGGGATTCTTTCTCTGTTTTGATGAGCTAGTTTTTCAAGTAAGAGATAATCTTGTAAAAGCAAAGGTCCCTTCGCACCAGCTGAAAGCGAATTTTGATTATCCGCAACTATATTTCCAAAATCGTTTGTAAGCTTTTTCATGAGCATATCCTTTAAAGAAAAAAATTATTAACAAAGAAATAGTATCTAATATAAAATAAAAATAATATTAAATAATAAAAATTATTATTTAATTACACAATTTCTATTAAATATAAATTTTAGGAATTTAATAAAGGATTTTACTTGAAGTCTTGTATTCTTTAGAATATTTTTTGTTTTGGGAGTGTATAATATTTTATGTTTTTTTAAATTTTCATTACTTGAAGCGATGAAAATTAAGATAGCAGAAGAGTTAAGGCTACTATCTTATAAGCAAAGAATTGAGTGTTTATAATGATGCGATTTAGAGGAATAACATAACATTCTTTTTGAAATTGTAGCTAGGCTTATATACTGATAAAAGCTACAAAAGGAGATTATCGTTATTCTTAGGAAGCTATTAACCACACACAAACATTTCTAAAGATGAAGAAAATTATATGGAATGATTGGCTATCCACTTTTAAAACAGCACAAAGAAGAGCATCGTGAGATTGCAGGTGATAGGGCAAGATATTAAAGATTTGAAAGAAAGAATAGCAGTAATTGTAAAAAGTGGCTTTTAAAACATATTATTAAAGAGGATATGCAGATTGAAAAATTCCATCGCAATGCTTGTCAAACCATATTTCAACCCATTAAAAAAGACACATCAGAATCAAACTATGAAAAAAACCAAATTCCAATACACCTATAATTATAAAGGAAAAATCCATCTCACACCTTTGGAGCTGCATAATAAAATCCAAAAAGAAAGTGTTTTATTTAACTGCAAGATTTGCAAAGGAACAATTCCATTATTAAAATCATAAAGGGGCAGATCATGTTAGAGCAAAATGAAATTAAAGAATATCAGTTAATGGCGGATTCTTTGCGCTTTTTATGCGCAGATATGGTGCAAGAGGCTAATAGTGGGCATCCCGGTGCGCCAATGGGGTTAGCAGATATTGCGGTGGTTTTGAGCTATCATTTACATCTTAATCCCAAGAATCCACAATGGATAAACCGCGACAGATTAGTCTTTAGCGGCGGACATGCTAGTGCCCTCGTGTATAGTTTGCTGCATTTGTGGGGCTTTGATGTGAGCTTGGAGGATTTGAAAGCCTTTAGAAGCTTTGGCTCCAAAACTCCCGGACACCCAGAATACAAGCACACTCCCGGAATTGAAATCACCACCGGTCCTTTGGGACAGGGAATTGCCAATGCAGTAGGGTTTGCCATGGCAGGGAAACTCGCCCAAAATATGCTGGGTGATTTGATTTCACACAAGGTTTATTGTCTGTGTGGCGATGGGGATTTAGAAGAAGGGATTTCTTATGAATCTTGTTCGCTTGCAGGACATCATTGCTTGGATAATCTCATTGTGATTTATGATTCTAATAATATTACAATTGAGGGCGATTGTGGGGTTGCCTTTAGCGAAAATGTGCGATTACGTTTTGAATCGCAAGGCTGGGAAGTTTTGGAGATTAACGGGCATGATTTTATGCAGATTGATTCAGCACTCACAAAGGCTAAAGATTCTAAAAAACCTGCTTTAATTATAGCAAAAACCACGATTGCAAAGGGTTCTATTCATCTAAGCGGGTCACACAAATCTCATGGTTCGCCACTTGGCGAGAATGAGATTGAAGAATCTAAAAAAGCCTTAGGGTTTGATTCTAAAGCGAAATTTTTTGTCTCTGATTGCGCAAAAATTCGCTTTAAAAACACACAAGAATTGGGGGAATTAGCCAATAGAGAGTGGCAAAAAACTTTAGAAAAAAGCGATAAAAAGGCCATCTTAGAATCACTATTAAGTCCAGATTTTTCTAAGATTGAATACCCTAGCTTTAATTCTAAAAGTATGGCAACTCGCACTAGCAATGGAGAGATTTTAAACGCTATTGCAAAGGCTTTACCCGGATTTATCGGTGGGAGCGCGGATTTAGCCCCTTCCAATAATACCGAGCTAAAAGGAATGGGAGATTTTCCAAAAGGGAGGAATTTCCATTTTGGAATCCGCGAACATGCAATGGGAGCAATCAGCAATGCGTTTGCAAATTATGGTTTGTTTTTACCCTTTTGTGCGACCTTTTTTGTTTTTAGCGACTATCTTTCTCCTAGTGTGCGTGTGGCTTCACTTATGAAAAGCAAGGTGTTTTATGTTTGGACGCACGATAGTATCGGTGTGGGCGAAGATGGCGCCACACATCAACCCATTGAACAAATTAGCCATTTCCGAGCAATGCCAAATCTCAATGTCTTCCGCCCCTGTGATGCCAATGAAAATGTAGCTTGTTGGCAAGTGGCATTAGAGATTAGCGGACCTTGTGCCTTGATACTTAGTCGGCAAAATCTACCTCTTTTGGGGGAGGTAGAAAAAGAACAAGTGGCTAAGGGTGCGTATATCAAGCAAGAATCAAGCAAAGAGCCACAAATCACTCTTTTAGCTACCGGTAGCGAGGTAGAGCTTGCATTAAGAAGCGCTAAAGAGCTAGAATCACAAGGCATTGCCACACAAGTAGTGAGTGTGCCATGCTATGATTTGTTAATGCAGCAAGATAGATCTTATCGTAATTCTTTGCTAAAGGGTAAAGTCATCGCTATTGAGGCAAGTCGCGCACTAGAGTGGTATGCCCTAGCAGATGTCGTGATTGGAATGCAGGACTTTGGAGCAAGTGGCAAGGGTGAAGTTTTATTCCAACATTTTGGATTTAGTGTGGAAAATATCATCAAAGCTGCCAAAGAAATTTTGTAGGTGGAAAAGCTTTATTTATTTTCAAGCACACGTGCCATTAAGGCTTTTTCTGAGGAACATTATGCCAATTCTTTTTTGCCAGACACACAGAGCATTGGGGAGTTTTTAGACTTTGTTTTAAGGGTGGAGGACAAAAGTAAAATTCCTTCTTTCTTGCGTTATGTGTTTCTCTACAAGGCTATTCAAGAGACTGATTCTAAGGCATTTGGAGAGTTTGCTAAAAATTTCTCACAATTTTTGAAAAATTCTGATTTTTTCTTTAAATTTTATGATGAGCTGTGTATGGAAGGTGTGCGACTAGAAGAGCTAGAGAAGCTTGATATTTACGCCTTTTATGATGATTATTTGCAAGTTTTGAAGCGGATTTTTGAACTTTATAGAAAGAAGCTTGGGGAGAATCATTTTTTTGATCAGCATTTTTTGGAAGATTATAAAATCACTTTTGAGCTTTTGGGGGCTTATGAGAGCATTGAGGTGCATTTGGAGGGCTTTTTAAGCCGTTTTGAAATGCAAATTTTTAGGGAAATCTCCACACAAAAGCCAATTTTTTTTCAAATTTTTATTAACGCATTTAATTGTGAGTATTACCAAAGGCTTTTTAAAATAGCTTTAAAAGAGGGCAAGTTTAGCTTAAAAATGGAAAATGGGGTGCTTAAGATTCTAGACTTTATGCCTCAAGTGGAATCACCTAACAACCTCCAACTTTTGGAGTTTGATAGCAAGATTTCTGAAGTGGGAGGGATTTTTACCCAGATTGATTTGTGGCTTGAGAGGGGCATTTTACCAGAAGAGATTTGCGTGATTTTGCCTAATGAAGAGTTTATAAAATATTTACAACTTTTTGATAGGG
>CALVAF010000033.1 GCA_944325475.1 uncultured Helicobacter sp. | reverse complement strand
TTAATATGGTTAGGAAACATTTATGTTAAAGGAGGTGTTTTATGGCAACGCAAATTGCAAAAAAATGGCTACAAGATTTCGAGACTGTTTTAAAAAGCGAGAAGTTAGAATTGGTTTTGACGTTTTTTAATGAAGAATGCTATTGGCGTGATTTGGTAAGCTTTACTTGGAATATCAAGACCTTTGAGGGTAAGCAAGAAATTAGGGATATGTTGCAATCCTGCCTTAGCTCTACTAAACCTAGCCAATTCACTCTCACAGAGGCGAGCGAACAAGATGGCATTGTGGAAGCCTTTTTTCTCTTTGAAACCTCTGTGGCAAGAGGACGTGGCATAGTGCGGCTAAAAAATGGCTTATGTTTTACCCTACTTACTACTATATATGAGCTTATCGGTTTTGAAGAGAAAAAGAACAAAAGACGTGTGCTGGGTGCTGAACATGGAATCCATAAAAACCGCCTTACTTGGCTTGAAAAAAAGCAAAAAGAAGAAGCCAAGCTAGGAATCACAAAGCAACCTTATGTGTTAATCATCGGTGGCGGACAAGGTGGAATCGCCCTTGGGGCAAGACTAAAGCGGCTTGGTGTGCCTACACTTATTTGTGATAAGCAAGCAAGGCCAGGAGACCAGTGGCGGAATCGCTATAAGTCTTTGTGCTTGCATGACCCTATTTGGTATGACCACATGCCTTATTTGCCTTTCCCTGATGATTGGCCAGTGTTTTCACCCAAAGATAAAATCGCTGATTGGCTGGAATGCTATGTGAAAATCATGGAGCTTAATTATTGGAGTAAGTCAGAGGTGCTTAAGGCAGAGTTTGATTCTAAGTCAAAAACTTGGGAAGTAAAGGTTAATAAAGAGAGCAAGGAAATCACGCTTAAGCCTACGCAGCTAGTCTTTGCTATGGGTATGTCTGGAGTGCCAAATATCCCTAAATTTGAAGGGCAGGATATTTTTAAGGGCGAACAACAACACTCAAGTGTGCACGAAGGACCTGAAAAATATAGGGGTAAAAATGTCGTGGTGCTTGGATCGAATAATTCTGCTCATGATATTTGTGCGGCTTTGTGGGAGAATGATGTAAAGGTTACTATGGTGCAAAGAAGCTCTACGCATATCGTGCGTTCTGATTCTCTTATGGAGGTTGTGCTTGGAGGGCTATATTCTGAAGAGGCAGTAGAAAAGGGCATAGATACGCAAAAAGCAGATTTACTCTTTGCCTCTATTCCTTATAAGATTATGCCACATATTCACAAAGAGATGTTTGATGAGATTAGAAGTCGAGATAAGGATTTTTATGAGAGATTAGAGAAAAGTGGATTCTTACTAGATTTTGGCGATGATGGTTCGGGGCTTTTTATGAAGTATTTGCGTAGGGCATCAGGCTATTATATTGATGTGGGTGCAAGCGAATTGATTGCAAGAGGCGATATTAAGTTAGAACGTGGCAATATCGCTAAGATTAAGGAAAGTAGCGTAGTGTTAGATAATGGCAAAGAAATACCAGCAGATTTAATCATCTATGCTACTGGCTTTAGCTCTATGAATCTTTGGGTGGCAAAGATTGTTTCACAAGAAATGGCAGATAAGGTAGGCAAGGTTTGGGGGCTTGGCTCTAACACGACTAAGGATCCGGGACCTTGGGAGGGCGAGTTGCGTAATGTGTGGAAACCTACCCAGCAAGAAAATTTATGGTTTCATGGAGGGAATCTGCACCAAAGTAGGCATTACTCTTTGTATTTGTCTTTGCAGTTAAAGGCGCGTTATGAGGGCTTGGATACGAAAGTTTATGGACTTGCTGAAGTTCATCACCTCTTTTAGAAAGGATTAGTTATGGCAGTAGCAGTGATTACAGGAGCAGCTCAAGGATTAGGCAAGGGTATTGCCTTGCGTTTGGCTAGTGATGGCTTTGATATTGTGCTTTCAGATAGAGATTCTAAGACTTTGGAAGCTACATTTGAGGAGATGAGAGGCAAGGGGTATAAGGTCGCCCAATTTGTAGGCGATGTAAGTAAGAGGCAGTCTCAATTTGACTTAGTGGATTTTGCTGTGAAAGAATTTGGCGAGGTCAATGTCTTTATCAATAATGCAGGAATCGAGGATGTCGCTTGGCTTGATGAGTGTGAGCCAGAGCGTATAGAATCTGTTTTTGGCGTGAATGTGTATGGTGTTTTATATGGGATTCAAGCAGCAGCGGCACAGATGAAAAAGCAAGGTGGGGGCAAGATTATCAACGCTTGTTCTATCGCAGGACATGAGAGCTATGAGCTTTTGGGCGTGTATTGTGCTACCAAGTTTGCAGTCAGGTCTTTAACGCAAAGTGCAGCAAAAGAGTATGCAAAGCATAAAATCACGGTGAATGCTTATTGTCCGGGCGTGGCAGCAACAAAGATGTGGGATAGGATAGATGAAAAAATGGCGAATTATTATGGGCTACAAAAAGGTGAGGCTTTTAAGAAATTTTCAAGCGGCATTTTACTAGGACGGCATCAAGTGCCAGAAGATGTGGCCTCTTTGGTAAGCTTTTTAGCAAGTAAGGATTCAGATTATATGACAGGACAAAGCATTATGATTGATGGGGGTATTGTGCTTAGGTAGTGGGTTTATTTGTTAGCCGTATTGTAATTGAGATGCATTATCAATTAAAAATACAAAAAAGCAGTGAGTTTGAGTAAAAAACTTAGTCATTTATTTTAAATTTAGTAAGATTGTGTGTCTGTATAAAAGCTCATTGTGTTAGCTGCAATAAAATAATAAGATCCTAAAAAGAATTGGCATTCTTAAAGAGAGATTTTTAATCTTAAAGCCTATGTTTTTAAGAGGAAATTTTTAAGGTAAATGCAAGGTAAATGTAAGGTAAATCTTCGGATAATTACATTATCTACTATTTGTTAAAATTCTAGTTTAGCCATAATTAGTAGATTAACTACAAAAGAAAGGAGAAAAGATGAAAAAGATTTTAGCTTCAGCTCTTGTAGCATTAGCTTTAGTCTCAACAACAGCTAATGCAGCACAATGCAATAAGGCAGCCGATATAGCTACTACAGCGCTTGGGTGTATACTTACACTTGGATTTGGTTGTGGCGTGATGGTAGGACTTTATCTTACTGAGCAAGAAAAGTGTGGATATTAAGATAAAAACAAGTGCCACTTAGGGTGGCACAAAAATACTTCCAAAATACTTCCAAATATACAAAATCTTAAATCAGAGAAATATCTTATAAAAATCTTTTTAGTTATAATTATGAAATTTTTTTGAAGGCTTTAAGTGAGAAAAAATGTTTTGATTTATGGTTTTGGTTGGACGGGGAAAGCAGCTTTAGAATTGTGTGAAGATATGGGCTGTGAATGTAAAATTATTGATAAAAGGCTAATTTGCCCCATTATTTTAGATGGATATAATAAAAAGTTTTTAAAGATTATTTGGTAAAAATATAGAAGAGGAATTGGAGTGATATGCTAATGCAGTAATAGCAAATAGTAATGAAGTGCTAGGTAGGGTTAATTTTTTAATCTCTTTTGGGTTAGAGAGCTTAATAGTTATAAAGCTTATAGCTACTATAATTGTAGTGGGTTGAATTGAGAGCAGTTTTAAAAAGTAAGGAATTTTTATAAAGCAAGAATTAATCAAAGAACATAAAGCCTATAAACCACAAATAAGAACAAACAAGAAAGCAAACACTCCACAACTACAAAAAGAGGAAGTCTTCCAAAGGGCAGAAGCAAAAGCCTATAACCAAAAGGTAATAGAGAATCTATTGGATAATATTAATAATTTAGAGAAAAAATCAAAAAGAATTAATGTTAAAAATCAAATTTAAAAGGATTAAAAGATAGGATAATTCCTGATTGTCAAATATGGTTTGGATATGAAAATAGAATAGGGAGGTTTAAGAGTGTAATGATAAAAGGTCGTTTATTAAGTATTTCACTCTAAAATGCGCAAATGGACTGATTTGGACTTTTGTAGTGGTAAATGTGTTGATAGAGTGTTTGTGTTTCTTTAGGGTTTTTTATTTTTTGGTTTTTGTTTGTTATGGTGTTGGTATTTTTATAGAGTGGTTGTTTGTAGAGATTGAATCTCTTAATCTTTAAATGTAATT
>CALVAF010000032.1 GCA_944325475.1 uncultured Helicobacter sp. | reverse complement strand
TTTATGATAAATGATAAGCTTAGGGATGGTGAGCCACTAGATTCACTTACGCAGGAGCAAAAAGAAAAGGTAAAGAAACTTGATGAAGCCCTCTCAAAGACTATTATCTTTGAAAATCTCATAACCTATCGCTATGAAAAGTTAGGCTTTATCACAAGGCTTATAAATTCTAAATTTTTCTTTGAGCATGTGTATAAGAATGGTAAATTTGTAGAGGGTGCAGCAGAGCGGTATCTTGTAACCCTTGTAGGAAAGCATTATAAGGACTATGGCTTTATGTCTACCACACTTATAAAGAATTCTGTGTTTCAAAGTCGTCCTGTGGAGCTTATCCTCAAAGTGCCAAGGCTAAATGATGCAATGTTTGTTTCTATGCCAGAGCTTGCCGCCTTTCCTACACAATATGAATTACTTTTCCCAAGAGATAGGGTGCTAAGAATAGAATCTGTTCATATTTCAGAGGATAGACGCAGGGTGAGTTTTGTGTGTAAAATGCAAGAAGTGTGTGTAGTAAATACAGAGTGCAAAGACCCTTTGATAGATAATCTCAAGCAGCCAAATAAGCCCCAAAATTAAAGAAATCTTAAGATATTAGTGCTGTTGTGAGTTTGCTTACTTTTTGTTAGCTGTTAAAACGCTGCCTATATTTAAAGAAGTAATGAGATTTGCTAAAAATTAGCCGTTTGCTTGAAGTTAGCTTATAAGGATGAGGAAATGGAATTTAGCAAAAAAGCTCCATTATTAAAGCTAAAGAGAGTTAAAAGTTTAAAAAGAAGTGAGGAGCATTCGTTACAAAACTATACCAAGATATTTTTAGAATCTGTTACATCAAAATCCTACTCTTTCATTCTTAAGGGTGTGCCCTTAATTGCAAGTGTTATTAAGACAAAGCTAAAGGCACAAGCAAGGGTAGCAAGGATTATTTTTAATTGCATGTGCCAGCAGCGATGATAAAAGTTGTTGCTCTATGGTTAGAAATCTATAATGGATTAAGCCCTGTGAAGAATCAAGCTAACAAAATACTTTAGCCCATACCCCAAGTTTCTGTATGTTGCGTGTCATTTGGAATAACAAAGTAGCGATTTTATCATATCACTAGCGCTTAGCTCAAAGTCAGAAATGTTGAAATTCTCACGCATACTCTTTGTGTTAGTGATCTTGGTATCACTTGTGTTAGACTTTTTTATATTTTTGTCATTTTACCCTTGTGTAGGTGTTTTGATAAGAGGGGTGAATTTTGATTGGATTGCTAGGAGGCATTAGCGCTGCCTCTACTTTGCTTTTGTTTTGATATGATGTTTGCTGTGTTTATGTGGTGGTAATTACTTCTAATCACACTCTTATCCTAGCCCTTATAAGCAAAATAAAAAGCCCTAAAATCATCAGTAAAATCGTGCTTATGGCAATCATCTTTAGATCTATCATATCCGCTACATAGCCGCATATTATCGCACCCAAGCTAAGTCCTATATTTGCTTCTGACATAAAAATTCCATTAGTAAATTCTGCTTGTTTAGGAAAAGGATGTGTGATGATAAAATGCACCCCATTATTTAAAATTCCAGCTAAAATTCCAAGCACAAAGATAGTCATGCTTAAGAGTAAAGCATTTTGTGCTTCTATAAAGATGGCTACATACAAAAAAGACATAGCAAGTATGTTGAAAATTAGGCTTTTGTTGGCATTTTTGCTGAGTGTCTTTCCTGCTATGATATTGCCTATGATGTTTGTGCCGCCATAAATGGCTAAGACTATGGATATATATGTGAAATTTAGCTGCGTAACCTTATGTAAGAATTCGCTTAAATACCCATAAAAGCCAAATATTGCTGCTTGTATGATGATGACAAAGGCTATACTTAGCCAAAGTAGGGGTGTTTTTAGTATGCTTAATTGTTCTTTTAGATGAGGCTTATCTCTCTTGCTTATATTTGGGATAAAAAATACAGTTAGCACAAAGGTGATGCTTGTTAAAAAGGCAAAAAAACCTTGAGCGGCTTGGTAAGAGAGATTGCCTCCTAAAAAACTTGCCATAGGCACACCCAAAACCATACCTGCAGACACTCCTACAAACACTTTAGCTACTTCTTTTGGTGCGTCTTTTGGGTTTAAGGAAGACTTTGCAGCGATAGTAAGGGCTATGGCGATATATATATCGGATGAAAAACTCCCATAATACCACGAAGCACTAAAAGCTGCCAAAAAGAGCTTACAAAGATAGCTAACAAAGATGTCAGACTAAAGATAGCCAAGCAAAGAAGCATAAGCTTTTTTTGATTAAATCCTGCACATAAAAGTGGCACAATGGGCGCACAAAGAGTTATCATTAAGGCAAAGATACTCACCGCCCAACCCGCTTCAGAGGCTGAAACATTAAAATAAGTTTGAAAAATAGGTATAAGTCCCATCGCACCAAGCTCTGTGCTTAGGATAGAAAAAACACCAAAGCTTAAGATAAAGATTAAGGTCGTGTGAGAATGGGTTTTATTTGTTATACTTTCTATCGGCATAAAATTTCCTTTTAAATTTTTTGAAATGAAAGTATAAAAGATGAGAGTAGCTCTAAGTCAAGGGGGGGGGGGTGATAAAAGACTTTGTAAAAAGCATTATATATTGCATTTATAGAATTTATAAATTCAAAGTGATTTTGCAATTTTTATAAGAATAAGATGTAAAAAACTGCTATTTTGTTTTTGTGAAGAATATCACAGCCCATTTTCTTTTGTATTTTTGGATTTCCCTTGCATTAAGTGAGAAATAAATCCCACAAGCAACCACCAAACATGAGGTGATGACAAGAGCAAGAAGTAAAGGGTTATTGGCTCTTAAGAGGCTAACGACAAAAGAAATCCCACCAGCAAGGGCGAATTGAATCGCACCCAGCATTGCAGAGGCACTTCCGGAATTTTGTTTGAATCGTGCCATAGCTAAAGTGGTTGCGTTTGGAATAATAAACCCAAGCATTCCAATCATCAAAAAAAGCAGGATTTCAAAGGCTAAGAATCCCCAATCAAAAAAGCTAACCAAAGCAAGCAAGATAGCGATTCCAAACATCGCAGCAAAGGAATAGGGCAACACAGAATAAGGCGAGTAGCGACGCACGATTCTAGCATTAATATTAGCAAAAATCATAAAACTTGCAGCATTTATTCCAAAGAGGATTCCATAAGCTTTTTCACTTAAGCCATAATATTCTCTAAAAACATATGAAGAACCTGTGATATAGGCAAACATCGTAGCCATGACAAAGCTAGAGGCAAAGACATAGATTCTAAAGCGGCGGTCTTTGAGGATTTTGGTGTAATTTCCTAGAATCTCTTTGAGATTAAATTTAAGCGAGGTGGTGTTTTCTTTAATCCCATTTAATCCCCAAAAGACATAAAATAACAAAACAATTCCAAGCAAAAAAAGCACAACAAAAATGCTTTTCCATGAAAAGTAATCCAGTAAAATACTTCCTAGTCCGGGCGAGAGCATGGGTGCTAGGGAGGAAATGACCATCATAAGCGCAAACAGTCCTGCGGCTTCTTTAAGCTCGAAATTATCATTGACAATTGCCCTTGCAATGACGACTCCAGCACAGCCCCCTAAGGCTTCTAAGAATCGAAAAAAGATAAAGGCATAAATGGAATCAAAGCTAATGCAAGCAAGGCTTGAGAGGATGAAAAGTAAGATTCCAAGATAAAGGGGTTTTTTGCGTCCATAAATATCACTAAGGGGTCCATAGAGCAGCTGCCCTAGCGCAAAGGCGATAAAAAAACTTGCTAAAGAAAGTTGTGTGTAAAAAGAATCGGTGGCAAAGGATTTTTGCACTTCCCCTAAAGCTGGCAAATACATATCTGTAGAAAGGGGTGCAAGAGAGGACATAAAGGCTAATACAAGAATGAGATTAAACTTTTTTAAGCCGCTAAAGTTAGAGCACTTTTGCATAACGATTCCTTTGTTTTTTAGAGATTTTGGATAATCAAAAATCCTAATTAAAATTTTTAAGTTAAGAAGGAAAGCAAATCCAGAATTTTAGGTTAAATAATATAAAATTGCAATTAAGAATAACACACTAGGAGTAAATACAAATGATTGATTATGCAAAATGTTATTTTGTAGATGGTGCTTATAGAGAATGCTTGCTGATTTGTGAAGATATTTTACGAGGCAATGCCTTCAACCCCCAAGCGATTGAATTAGCAGCCATTTCAAGCTTGAAGCTTAAAGATATGCGTTGTTTTGATTATTGCAAAAGAGCGTATCAGGGGAATCCAAATTCCTTCTTCTTAGCTTACAATCTTGCAATGGCAGCTAAAGAAACAGGTCGATTGCAAGATGCGCAAAATATCCTAGAAGATCTTGTAAAACAA
Source organism: uncultured Helicobacter sp. (assembly GCA_944325475.1). GTDB lineage: Bacteria > Campylobacterota > Campylobacteria > Campylobacterales > Helicobacteraceae > Helicobacter_D. Next base: position 5,047 of record CALVAF010000032.1, on the reverse strand, counting down.
GATAATAATATTTTGAAGGGGCAGTGTTTAAGAGAGTTAGCTTCTTTGTATAAGACACTTGGCTTACTTGAGGAAGCCTATAAAATCTATGTGGCGCTTCTGCAGCAAACGCCCAAAGATTTGACTTTGTGGAATGGAGTTAGTGAGCTATTTGTGCCAAGCAATCTACCCATGGCGTTGCAAACTTGTATTGAGAGCCACAATAAGCTACTAGAAATCATTGAGCAGCTTCAAAAACAGCCAGTTACTGAAAATGCAGATAATCAAAATATTCCAGAATACCAAAAACCCTTGCAAGCAAGATTGGAAAAATCCACAAATGTCCCACAAGAAAATCCAGAGGTCGTGGCGGTAAGGGATTTTCTTAATTCTAATTTGGATTTGAAAATCGCTCAATTATATTTTAAAACAAGGCAAGATAAAGAGGCTTTGAAATTCTATGAATCACTGCAGATTCCCAATCGTAATAATGCGGAGTTTTGGAGGGATTTTGCCTATGCATTAGAATGTCAAGGTCGCTATGAGGAAGCAAAACATGCTTATAACAATGCCATTAATATCAACCCGCACCCAACTTATAAGTTTGATTTAGCCTATCTTTTGATGCGTTTGGGAAATTTCACAGAGGGGGTGGAAATTTATGAAAGTCGCCTTCATTATGCGCATTTAAGCACTTTTGCACCCGATCTTTATCGCATTGCAGTGGAAGCTTTTAAAAAGGATGAAAACTGCTTTAAAGACAAGGTGATTTGTGTGTATTGTGAGCAAGGGTATGGGGATACTTTGATGTATTGTCGATTGTTAGAGGAAGTGTGTAAAAGCGCTACTGAAGTGCTTTTCTTGCCCCAAAGTATGCTTTTCCCCCTTTTTAAAAATTGGCTTAAAAAGCTCAAAATGAATAAAGAGAGTCTTTTTAAGAAACTTAAAGTCTTAAAAACCTTGCCAAAAGAGTTTGATTATGCCTTGCCAATTTGCTCTTTACCTTATTTTTACAAGGTGGATTCTTTAGAAAAAATCAATGCCCTAAAAAGTCCAATTGTCCCTATCACACAAACTAAAAAGAAAAAAAAGAAAAAAACAATCGGATTTTTTTGGTTCTCTGAATTAGCACAAAAAGGAAAATTGCAAAGAAATTTCCCTCTAGAATTATTCCTAGAAGCTTTTGAGGGCTTGGATCATAAGTTTGTGTCCTTGCAAGTAGGGAATTATGAGCTACCAGCTTCCATTGAAAATCGAGGCAAAAATTTCCAAAATTGGTTGGATACTTATGAGGCGTTAGGGGATATTGATTATGTGGTGGGGATTGATAGTTCGCCTTTGCATTTGTGTATGTCTGTTGGGATTCCATGCCTTGCAGTTTTGGATAGCAGGTTTGATTGGAGGTTTGGTCTTTATGAAAGTCCAAGTCCATTATTTTATGGAAATGTCAAAGACAATGTGAAATTCATTGTCAGCAAAGACATCAAAGAAACTAAAGAAAAAATGAAGTTAATTTTAAAAGAGATTTAATGGTTATGGTCTATGCGCTTTTGTCTTTGCTTGTGAGTGTAATGATTATTTTGGTGTGGGTTGTTGCTCAAAATCGTAATTTACGCAAAGAAGGGCAGAATCTAGCTGCCTCTCTCCAAATTTCACAAAAAACCCAAGAAGAACAAAGGGTTCAATTAGAAGCATTACTCAAAGAGCACAGTTTGCTTCTGCAAGAAAATGCGAAGTTGAGTACTCAAGTGGATTCTATGGAAACTTTGCAGGAATTACAAAAAAAGCAGCAAGAAAAGCTAGAAGCGATGACAAAAAGCCATTATGAATCCATGCAAGAAAAGATAAGATTAAAATCCCAGCTTGAATCAATGCAGCCTCTAATGCAGTCCTTGCAAGAATCACAAAAGGAGCAAAAAGGGCAGTTTGAAGAAATGACAATTCTTTATCAAAAGACTTTAGCCCAAAAGGCAGAAGCTCAAAGTCAGCTTGAATCACAAACCAAACTTTTGGATTCCTTAGAGCAAAAATACACCCAAAATCTTGCCACACTCAAAGCAGAGTTTGACAAAGCCCTACAAACCCAATCCCAAAGTATGCTTCAGCAAAACAAGCTTTATTTGCTAGAGGATTCCAAAAAAATGCTTGATTCTATCTTTACCCCTGTGCGTGAGAGTATGAGAGAATACAAAGAGAGACTTGCGGCTAATGAAGTAAAGTTAGAGACTAATATCAAAAATATGTTTGCCTATAGCCAAGAAATAGGACAAAATGCTGATAAGCTTGCACAGATTCTTAAAGGTGATAAGAAAATCCGTGGGAATTTTGCTGAGATTCAGCTTAAAAATGTGCTAGAGCATAGTGGGCTTATCGAGGGTCAGCAGTATAAGCTAGAGGCGCATTTCACGCATGAGGGGAGTGGGTATCGCCCTGATGCGGTGGTGTATCTTGATAAACAAAAGAGTATTATTATAGATTCTAAATTCCCATTACCAAATGATTTTAGTTTTGAATCCCCTGATTTGGGAGTGTGTCACGAAATTGCGCATAATCTCAAAAATCGTATTGATGAGCTTGCTAAAAAGCCCTATATGAGCTTTGAATCTGGCACTTATGAGTTTGTTTTGCTCTTTATCCCCTACCAAAATATCCTTGATCTTGCCTTAAGTGTGGATAGCGGAATCTACCAATATGCCTATACTAAAAAAGTCTATCTCACCACGCCCCACACACTCTTTATGGCGCTGAAGACAATTGAAGTGAGCTGGGTTTATATCGAGAGTGATGAGAGGGTGATGAAGGCATTGGGGGATATTAGAAATTTCTATCACAAGTTTGAAGGGATTGTAGAGGATTTTGGGAAGTTAAGGGTGCTTATTGAGCGGCTAGGCAAGCAAAGCGATGAGATTGATTCTAAGCTGACAAGTGGGCGGGGTAGCCTTGCTTCGCGATTCCAAAAGCTTGGGGAAGTGGAGAGAAAAATAGGCAAGAAACTCATTGGAAGTTTAGAAACAATTGGGGCAGAATCAGTGGGAGTAGAATCTATTGAAATAAAATCGTAAGCGCATCAATTGCGCTTAAAAATTCTCGCTTGAAGTGAATCATAATTGCAGGGATAATCACAATCAAAATGGCAAAGGCAATGGCGATTTTCACAGGGAAGCCAATAGCTAGGAGGTTGAATTGTGGGTGGGCTTTCATAATCATACCAAAAATAATGTCTGAGAGTAAAATAAGCGCAATGATAGGGAAGGACATTGTTAAGCCGATTAAAAAAAGATTTGCAAAGGCTTTGATGATGTAAGTGATGTAATTGTGCGAATACATAAACCCACCTAGTGGAATCTCCTTAATGCTCTCGCCCACAAAATATAAAAAAAGATGATGGTAATCAAGCGCAAGGATAATCATCAATGCAAGTAGCGTGAGTAGCTGCCCTACAATTGGCTTTTGTGCGCTGGTTATGGGGTCGTAGGCATTAGCAATAGTGAGTCCCATAGCAAAGGAAATCACCTCGCCCCCAAAAGAAATCATGCCAAAGACAATCTGCAAGGCAAAAGAGGCAAGGAAGCCTAGCATAATCTCGGTGATTCCTGCGATGAAAAATTCTAAAAGTGTCATATTGCTAGGTGGCATAGTCGTAACAAGCGGGATAAAGAGAAGGGTAAGCCAAAAGGTGAAAATGCCCTTGACTTGTGTGGTAATAAATTGATTTTCAAAAAAAGGAAAAAAGGCAATGATTCCAGCAAATCGCAAAAGCAGTAAGAGGAAATTCGTCACATTCCCTTCAGTGAGATAGGCTAAAAACTCCATAGTTAAGTTATTTCAAAGCTTTTAAGGTGGCATTTTCTAGCTTGTAAGCACGGGAGGCTTTGTGGGCTAAAAGGGGGTCGTGGGTTACAAAGATAAAGAGGGAATTGCTAGTTTTCACATAAGAAAAAAGTGATTCCATAACATTCATAGCCGTTTCTCTATCAAGGTTTCCAGTGGGTTCATCAGCAAAAATGATTTGTGGTTTTTTAGTGAGGATTCTAGCAATAGAGAGTCTTTGTTGTTGTCCGCCGCTTAAAGCCCCGACATTTTTGTCTAAAACTTCTGCAATGCTAAAGAGTTTCAGCAAGGATTCATCGATCTTTTCTTCGCCTAAAATGGAGGCAACTTGAAGGTTTTCATAAGCGCTAAAACCTAAAAAAAGATAATGGGATTGAAAAATCATACCGATTTTTTTACGTCTTAGGGTTAAAAGTTTGTCTTGTGGGAGGGAATAAATATCAAGGTTAAAGAGCGAAACTTTGCCTTTTTGGGGCTTTAGGAAGGAAGAGAGTAGGTGTAGAAAAGTGCTTTTCCCACTCCCACTTACTCCCATAATGGAGATGATTTCTCCGCCTTGAGCGCAGAAATCAAGATTTTTGATAATAGGTTTTTCATAGCTAAAAGAGAGATTTTTAGCTTCTAGTAGCATATTTAGCCAAGCTGTGCGGCAACTTCATCAGCGAAATTGCATTCTTGCTTTTTAATTCCCTCACCAAGCTCAAATCGCACATATTCCACGACTTCAATAGAATCGCCAAGTTCCTTGCTCTTTTGGGCTAAGACTTGTGCGATTGTTTTTTTGTCATCCATTACAAAGAATTGTCCAAGCAAAGTTAGCCTTTGGTCAAGCAGGGTAGAATCAGCCTTGAATCGTTCGATTTGTCCGGGTAGGATTTTATCCCAAATGGCTTCTGGCTTACCTTGTGCTTTGAGCTCTGCTTTGAGCTCTGCTTCTTGTTTTGCAAGGATTTCATCAGTAAGCTCTAGCTGACTAATGTATTGTGGAATCTTATGTAGAGGCTTACCAAGTCGTTTGAGTTCCTCATTTTCTTTTTCAAGCTCTGCAATGAGGGCAGTTTTTTCGCTTTTAATAAAATCCATATCAAAAGATTCATAGCTAATAACTTGTGGTTTCATTGCTGCTGCGTGCATGCAGAGATTTTTGGTTAAATCTGTAAGTTTTGCTGCATTTTCTTCTTTTTGGCATTTGAGTGCGATGATAACACCAACGCGTCCATTAGAATGCACATAGGCA
>CALVAF010000031.1 GCA_944325475.1 uncultured Helicobacter sp. | reverse complement strand
AGAGCCTGATATGGCTTTGGGGATTAACAAGCTAAAAAAACTTGCAGCATTTGTGATTTGGGTAACTCTAGCGCTTGTTGTAGCGGCTAACTTTATGTGGTATTTCATCCCACCTAATGACTTTTTTGCTTATATTCAAAGTCCGCTAGAGCACAAATATCTTTATATTTTTTGGCTTGGAATCACAATTTTTTTGATTGCAGATATTATTCTTATCAAAGAAAATTTCTGTGTTTATATGTGTCCTTATAGCCGTGTGCAAAGCGTTTTGTATGACAATGACACGATTATGACAGTGTATGATTATAAACGTGGTGGAGTTGTGTTTGACCCCAAAGGAATCAAATTGTGGAAGAAGCCTGAAACTCCAAATGCAGAATGCACAGGCTGTGAAGCATGTGTGAGAATCTGTCCGACTCATATTGATATTCGAAAAGGAATGCAGCTAGAGTGCATTAACTGCCTTGAATGTTCAGATGCCTGTACTAAGGTGATGGCAAAATTTAATAAGCCTAGTTTGATTTCTTGGAGCAGTCCTCAAGCCATTGAAAAGCGGCAAAAAGTCCAGTATATGCGTTTTAAAACCATTGCATATCTTGGGGCTTTAGCCATTGTGTTTGTGGGGCTTTTGTATATGAGTTCAACCAAAGAGAATATGCTTTTAAACATTAATCGCAATGAGCTTTACACAATTCGAGATAATCATAGAGTGGAGAATTCTTATATCTTTTTGTTTCAAAACACTAATCACAATGCCTATGATTTTTATTTTGAGGTAGAGGGGAATGAAGCTATAAAGATTAAACGCCCTTCCAAGCCATTTCGCATTGAATCAGGGGAAAAGCTAAAGCAAGTGGTGGTGCTTTATACCGATGAAAATCTCGCTACAAATTCCCAAAAAGACACACATATTCCGCTAAAAATTAGGGCGTATGCAGTAGATTCTGCGGAAAATATTGAGGTTTTAAGGGAGAGCGTGTTTATCTACCCTCCAAAAAATGCAGTTAATAAAGAAGACTAATGAAAGAAAGTTCAAAAGGCACTTATTTCTTTTTGGCAGCTTTTGTCTTAACATTTCTTGCATTGCTTAAGCTTTATTCGCCTTTTTTAATGAATCTTCTCATTGCCTTTTTGCTTTTTATCGCCACGCATAGCATTTTTCAAGTCATTTTAGTAAGGGTAAAATCCACCTTCTTTGCCTCATTTTTGATGACATTATTGCTTCTTCTTTTGTGTTTTGTGCCTATTTTTTATGTGGCAATCAATCTCACTTCTTTTGCTACCAGCATAGATTTGGCAGGATTTCAAGCTTTATTTGCTAATATGCAGGCTAAGGTGCTTGTTGCTGGAAAGGATTTTTTGGAGTATTTGCCCACTTCCATGCAACAGCAGGTTAATGATTTGCTTTTACGTGTTAATAGCATTAATTGGGCAGATATTCTTAAAAAATGCTTGAGTATCGTTGCAAAAGTGTCAGCTAATAGTATTTATTTTGTGAGCGATGCGGTTTTTATCGTGGTGTTTTTATTTTTCTTTTATTATTATGGCAATGCGCTAGGTAGATATTTTTTAGAGATTATTCCGATTGAAAAGCAACAAATTAGGGCGCTTTATGAGGAAGTGAGTGCGGTGATTAGTGTGGTGTTTTATTCTTCGATTCTTTCGATGGTTTTGCAAGGCACTCTTTTTGGAATCTTGATGGCATTTTATCATTATGATGCAGTTTTATTGGGCGTGTTTTATGGGTTTGCCTCACTTGTTCCAGTGGTTGGAGGCACTTTAGTTTGGCTTCCTGTGGCGTGCTATGAGTTGTATTTAGGGAATATGACAAATGCTGTTGTGATTGCACTTTATTCGGTGATTATCATTGCCACACTTGCAGATAATGGTGTGAAACCCTTTATCATCACTTTTATCAATCGTGTTTTGATTGAAACTCCAATTAGGATTAATGAAATGCTGATTTTCTTTGCCATTATTGCAGGGTTATCTAGCTTTGGTTTTTGGGGAATTGTGCTAGGTCCTGCTATCACGGCACTTTTTATTGCAATGGTAAGGATTTATCAGAATCTCTATAAGCACTAATTTTGTAAAGATTGCAATTCTGCTTGGATTTTTTGGAGTTTTTCTTGCTGCTCTGCAAGGGCTTTTTGATTGGTTTGTAGCACTTGTTTTGGGGCATTAGAGAGGAATTTTTCATTGTTTAGCATAGCTTGGAGTTTGTCAATTTCTTTTTGGGTTTTTTCTTGTTGTTTTTGCAATCTTGTGATGATGGGTGTCAAATCAATATCCTGTGTGGGTAGATAAGATTCAAGGTTTTGGGTAATATCAACGATGCAATGGGGCATTTTTTCTGTGATGATTTGGAGTGTTTCAACTTTTGCGAGTTTGCAAACATAGCTTTTGAAAGTTTCAATAAAGTCTTGTGGCAAGGTAAAATCCCCTTTAATATAAGCCTTTGGAATCTTTTGATTGGCTAAGTCGATCGTGGTTTTGGCTCGGCGGATAGAGATGATAGAATCCAAAATAAGCTCAAAAGTTTTGGTGTTTTGTGGGTCTTGATAATGAAAGTTTGGATAGCTTTTAACCATTATAGAGCCGCTTTGTTCTAAAGTGCTGCTATCAAGTTTGTGCCATAAATAATCACTGATAAAAGGCATATAGGGGTGCAATAAAAGCATTGATTCTTTAAAAATCGCCCCTAGCTCTATAATAGAATCTTTATCGGCTTTGCTAAGCTCAATTCCCCAATCGCAAAACTCGCCCCACAAAAAGCGATAAAGAGTATTAGCGCCATCATTAAAGCGATAAGAATCAAGATGCCCTCGCACCTCTTGTATGGTATGGCTTAGAAGCTCTGCCATATACTTACCAAGCGGAGTTTTTGGCTCTCCTATTTCACAGAGATTGGGGAAATTTTGTGCGTTTAAAAGCAAGAAATTCGCGGCATTATAAAGTTTGTTGGTGAAGTTTTTACTAATTTCAAGCTGATTGTTTGAAAGTCGCACATCTCTGCCTTGCGCACAAAGAATTGCTAAAGTAAATCGCAAAACATCAGCACTATATTTTTCAATTAATTCCAAAGGATCGATGACATTGCCTTTGCTTTTACTCATTTTTTGTCCGTTTTCATCGCGAACTAGAGCATGGAGATAAATATCGGGGAAGGGGAGTTGTGAGAGGAAATGTTCGCCCATCATCAGCATTCTTGCCACCCAAAAAAACAAAATATCAAAGCCTGTAATTAAAAGTGAGTTGGGATAAAATTCCTCCAAATCTTCTTTTTGCCACAATGTGCCTTCACCCCATTCTCCATTCCCAAACCCAAGTGTAGAGAAAGGCCAAAAAGCCGAGCTAAACCAAGTATCAAGCACATCTGGATCTTGATGAATTTGTGTGCTTTGACATTGTGGGCATTTTGTGGGTGATTCCACACTTACCCACTGGTGCGCACAAGAATCACAATAAAATACGGGAATCTGATGCCCCCACCAAAGCTGCCTAGAAATGCACCAATCCCGCAATTCCCTCATCCATGCGTTGTAATTATTTTTCCATTGGGGTGGGAAAAAATTACTCACATTAGCATTGATTTTTTCAATCGCCTTTGCTGCTATCTCTTTTTTTAAAAACCATTGCTTGGAAATATAAGGTTCTACGATATTCCCACAGCGGTAACAATGCCCAATTTGATTCTTGTAATCTTCGATTTTTTCAATAAAGCCTGATTCTTGTAGCTTGGCAATAATTTTCTCGCGTGCTTCTAGCCTCTCTAGTCCTGCAAATTCCCCCGCAAACTCATTTAAAATCCCATTTTTATCAAAAATTGTAATTTGCTCCAAATGGTGTCTTTTGCCCACTTCATAGTCATTTGGATCGTGGGCTGGGGTAACTTTCACCGCACCGCTTCCAAATTCCATATCCACATGGGAATCAGCGATGATAGGAATGGCTTTGTTAAGAAGTGGCAGAATTACTTTTTTGCCAATGAGATTTTTATAACGCGAATCTTGTGGATTGACCATCACTGCAGTATCCCCAAAATAAGTTTCTGGGCGTGTGGTGGCAACGACAATATAGTCTTTGGAATCTTCTAAAA
>CALVAF010000030.1 GCA_944325475.1 uncultured Helicobacter sp. | reverse complement strand
TAGAATCCCAGAAGATCCAAATAAAGATGATAATCCTGATATTGCTTCTTATTTGGGGTATGGGGAGCTTAGTATGGGGTATTTGTGGGGAAAGCACCTAATAACAGCAGCTTGGAGAAATAATCTTAGAGGTAATAACCGAGGCTCGATTTTGCTAGATTATTCTTACCCAATTTATAAGAATTTGTATTTTTATTTGCAGTTTTTTAATGGTTATGGCGAGAGTTTGGGAGATTATAATAATTCCATTAATCGCATAGGAATGGGGATTTTATTTAATCGCTAAAATTCTTAGAATCTTTTGGGTTTTGCGTGAAAGATTGGCATAAAGACGCTTTTTAAAAGCGTAGAATGGATTGTTTTGAAGTTTTTGTCTTTCGGATTTTAGGGCATCAATAAGGACATTTGGGTGGCAGAGAGAAAGTGTTTTTGGGTGGATATAACGGGGATAGAGGATATATGCCCCTGCTATGAGTTGCTCTAAGGTTAGCCTTCTTGTGCGTCTAGGGCAAGCTTGCTTATCGATTGTGAGCCCCCAACCAGCATAAAAGGGCATTCCATAGGTTATGACTTTTTTGCCATAAAGCAAGGCTTCAAAACCGCTCAGAGAAGTTAGAGTATGCACTTCATCGACAGCTTCTAGGCAAGATGAGAGGCTAATACCAGTGAGAATCTCATCGCAGTATTGTAGAGCGGTGGATTGTGGGATATGCCCGATTCGATTGCCGCTTAGGACATCGGGGTGGGGCTTGTAGAGGATATAGGCATTGGGGTTTTCTTCCCGCACTTGTTGGAGCAAAGAGAGATTTGTGCGTCCATTTGCCCCATAGAGGATAGAGGCGTCATCTTGCACTTGTCCGGGGATTAAAATTTTTAGTTTATTTTGTGGGAAGTTTAGGGATTTGTGAGGGTTGGTGTTGTATTTTGAGATTTTGTTTGCAAGGATTTTATCTTTTAGGATTTTAGCTTCATTGAGCAGTGTTGGGCTAAAATCGGTGTGATTTAAAATCTCTTCTAACTCGCTTGGAGCGGTGGAATCAAAATAGATCCCTTGAGAATCAAAGACTTGTGAAAAGGGGCGTGTGAGGTCAGAGCCAAGAGAGATAGAGCGGATAAAGCCATCTTCTATGCGTGTAATGGGGATTGCGTTTTCTTTGGCAAAGGATTCGATTCTATCGAAGTTTTTACGCCCCCAAATGAAAATTTCGCAATTTTTCTTGAGAGCTTCTTGGTGTAAGCCTTTTTTGAGAGCGGATTTGAAATGGGAAGTAAAAAGGGGATTGATAAAAATAATATTTTGTGGTTTGAAGTTTGGCATAAAGGGAGGGATAAAGGAGTGCTTCCATAAAGAAAAGCCAAACATAAAGGCTTTTTTTTGTGTTTTTGTGTAGAAATGTTTGTAGTGGATAATGGTTTTTAGTGTGTCTAAAATATCGCTTTTTTTGTCATAAATGGGGTTGTAGTAGCAAGAGTAGAGAATGTAGCTTGCAGCAAAGACTTCTATGAGGCTTAGCTTTCTTGTGCGTCTAGGGCAAGTTTGCTTATCGATTGTGAGCCCCCAACCAGCATAAAAGGGCATTCCATAGCATACGCATTCACAGCCTACAAGCAGAGCTTCAAAGCCCATTTGGGAGGTTTTGGTATAGACTTTGTGGAAGTGCTTGAGTAAGGAAATGGGATTGAAATCTTCGGTAATGAGCTTGATTTGTGGGGGAATCTTGCTTGGATTGAAATCAGATTCTTTATGTCCGCTTAGCACATCGGGGTGGATTTTGAGATAGATTTCAGAATTTGGATTTTCTCTTAGAGCATCTTGGATTATTTGGGCGGTAGTGAAATGCTCTGTGCTGCCATAAGTAAGGCTACAATCACCTTTGGTTTGGGAGATGATGAGGATTCTTTTGGGATTCTTTTGGGATTCTTTTGGAGGTGTGGGATTTTGGTTGGTTTGGCTTTGGGCTGTGGAATCAACAAAAAGGGCTTTTTGTAAGTGGGGGGCAGTTTTTAGGGTGTTTTTGGGTGATTTTTTGGCAGTAGAATCAGGATAAATTTCAAAATAAGGTGAATTTGTCAAACCAGATAAGGTTGCAGAATTGTTTGAGGAATCTATAAAATCTGATTTTGTGGAATCTGCGGTGGTAAAGTAATCTAGTGGAACTTCGGGAGCGTGGTTGTATTTGGAGATATGGAGTGTGGTAATGAGATTGATTGCTTCTTTGGCAGTTTTTAGAAGGGCAGGGTTGGCGTGAAAATCGTAGGTGTTGAGGAGATTTTCTAACTCACTTGGAGTGGTGGAATCATAATAAATACCAATTTTATCTTGCACAAGTGAGAAGCTAGGGGAGCCCTCACACCCTAAGCCAAAGGAGCGGATAAAGCCATCTTCGAGCAAGAGGTAATTACCATGAAATTTTTTAGCAAGTGCAATAGCGTTTTGCCCAGATTTTTTACGCCCCCAACCTAGGAAGCAATCTTGTGTCTCGTCTCGTCTCGTGTTGTGTTGTGTTGTGTTGTGTATAGGGAGGCATTTGGATAGAAATGTTTCGTGTTTTGTAGCAGCTTCTTTGAAGTTGAGAATAGCAAGATAATCCTTAGGTTTTGTATTTATTTTTTGAATTTTATAATAAAATAAATAAATTTTTTTATTGATAGTGATAAGAGACGTTGTGAGATTGTTTGGTTTCTTAAAGAGTTTAATATCTCTAAAAAAATCTTTAGGGCGGGTTAGAAGTTTTCGGATTTTATTGTTTATGGATTTTTTAGGAGGCTTAACCCCTTTTGCATAAGAGAAAAATCCGGGGTATTCTTTGGGGTCATAATGGTGTTGTAGCATTAGGTTTGTGATATATTCTTTTAGGTTTATTAGGGGTTTGGTGGAGTGCCATATTTTGCCTTTATAGTCCTCATCAAATTGTTTCATTTTGGATTGCAAGAGGGTTTCATTTGGGATTCTTCTTGAATAAAAGTTGTTATAAAATGGACGTGGATGCCATCTGTGGAGTAAAATTAAATCTTTGAAAAAATAAGGTAGTGAATAGTATGCAAAATATTTTCTAAAGCCTTTAGAGTCCCCTAAAAAATGTGCTTTAAAGTCTGTGTAATAATCTTGGTTTCTTTTGGAGTGTGAATTAAAAGCAGCTAGTTTGTGTAATAGTATATAATCCTCACACCCATGTCCATAAAAGTCTTCATCAAATCCACCTATTTGTTGAAAATATTGTTTGGATATAACAATGGAGGGATTGGTGATAGAGATGCTTTCTACTAGGCAAGTTTTGCCCTTTAAGAAACCTTCTTTTAGAGTGGCTAGTTGGTGGTTTTTTTCAAAAAGTTGAGTGCCTTTTGGGGTGAGATACAAAAAAGGAATTTGAAAAAAATTTAGCTGGTTGGTTTCTAGTTCGTTTTGTATTTCATCAAAAAGCAATTTTTCAAATTCTAAAGAGTAATCCATATCCACATCAAGAAAAAATAAATATTTTTTGGTGGCATATTGTACAGCTTGGTTTCTAGCTTGTGCTAAAGAAAAGGTTTTTTGATGCAGTTTTGTATGAGCAATAATGATGTTTTTTGCCTGCGCTTGGAGTTTAGGAGAATGACTAGAATCTGCAATGATAAGTTCTATTTTGGGATGATTTTGAAATTTTGCTATCAATTCTAAGCTGCGTTTGTAAATAAAAGAGTTTTTATTTTTGTAAAATACAGGCACAATAAAGCTAATCAATTTGATTTTTCCCTTACATTACTTGTCGTATAATTCTAGATTTGTAATTTTAGCAAAAATATTTAAGGTGTAGTCATGGAGTTGTCTAAAAAAGTTGGTTTGATAGTGCCTATTTATAATGCCTCAAGATTTTTGCGGGAATGTTTCGATTCTATACTTAATCAGAGTTATCAGAATTTAGAAATTGTTTTAGTTGATGATGGAAGCACGGATAAAGAGAGTGTGGAGATTGCAAAAGAATATGTGCAAAGAGATTTGCGATTTGTGCTTTTTGTCAAAAAAAAATGGTGGGCAAGGAAGTGCTAGAAATATAGGGATAGAGTATTGTCTTGGGAATTACTTGTTGGATTATTTGGGGAAAAATGAAAATTTATTTGAGTATAAAATCAATGGAGAGAATCTTTATGATGTCGATAGGGTTTATCGTGGGGATAGTATAGATTCAAGCCCAAAAATAGATTATTTAATGTTTGTTGATTCTGATGATTTGGAAATACAGTGTGTGCAAGAGTGTGTGAAAAATATCGGAGATTCTCCTGTGCTTTGGTTTGATTTTAAGAGATTTTATGATGGTGTGGAGGGCAAAGGGGAGTTGTCTGATATGGAGATTTATGATTATGATAAACCCCAAAAAATTACTGTAAAAGAATGGTTGCAAAGAAGTAAGGAAGTGGGCAAAAGAAATTTTGCTAGTGGGTGCTTTGTGATGATTGGTTGTGCTTATTTGTGTAGAATTGGTTTGCGGTTTTTGCATTGTTATGGAGAGGATAATCACTTTGGGATTATGCTATTTTTGCAGGCAAATAGCATTGTGGTGCTTCCAAAAAAGTTCTATCACTATCGCATTAGGGCTAATAGCACAATTAATTATGGAGGGAGAGCAAGTATTGAAGCGATTCCTAGGAGGTTGAGAAATATTTTGGAGGATTTTTTGGGGAATCCAATGATGTTGCAGAAATATTATCGTGCTGGAGGTGCTGCAGAGATGCTGGAATGCATTTTTGGTTTTGTGAAAAATTGTGATGATGAGATTTATGGGCTTTTGGAAGCGACATTTTTTAATCGATTATGCATGTTGGCAATGAATCTAAAAAGCTTTTGTGTGGATCCTCTAAGATATCAAAGGTTTTTGCCAAAAATAGAAAAGTATGCACAAAAACAGAATATAGGGGCATATATGTTGGTGCATTCTAGCTTGGAATATCAGCTTGGGTCTGCGATTATTGCTGGATTTAAGAGTGTGAGAAATTTTGTAAGAATGCCTTATGCGGTTTTTAAAGTTTTTAGAGAGTATAAAAAGAATGCTGGATTTGGCGAGAGAGATTTGAGTGGGTATTGGGATTATAAGGAAGCTTTGAGGCTTAAGAGACATTTATCGTATAGAATAGGTAAAAAGATAGCAATTTAGCCTATTATAAGTTTTTAAAGTTGTATTTAGGAATTTTGTAGATTTAAATCCAAATTAAATGGTGGTAGATTCTAGCCTCTACCATGACACAATATTTAGTCCAAATAATTTTATAGTTCCCCTATGCTAACAATAGAAGCTTCATTCATAAAATCATTGATAACAATGTGCTTATACCCCGTTGTTTGATCCCTATTTCTTAATGGTGGCATGAGCTATGATGTGGTAATTTATTCCACGTGTAATAGAATGGGCTATATAGAGTTCTGTTATGTCGATAGGATTTTTATGGAGTTCCTAAGATCTTAAATGTTTTGCTGATAACATACTTGCTCCTTTTTGGTTAAACTTTAACCAAAGATATTTGGTTTCAAACCTTCATAATATTATCTTGATGTATAAATATTATGACTCCATACACTTAAGAAGAAGTTTAAAGAGTTTTAAGGGTGGTATCTTTTATTTTATTCCATATTGGTAAAAAACATTTTCTTAATTTTACTTCCTACTCCTCTTCTTAACTTAACCCCCTCTTCAACCTCTTATTCAGCTCATGCGTTTCTTTTGCAAACTTGAAGTCAGCAAAAAGTTTAACCAAAGAGGCAGTTTAAATTTGTTTCTTCAGCCTTCTCTTTTTTTCTAATTCCTCC
>CALVAF010000029.1 GCA_944325475.1 uncultured Helicobacter sp. | reverse complement strand
AACTATTGAAATGAGTGATTTGGCAACTGATTCTTTGGTTTTCCCTCTTTATGAAATTGTTAATGGGCGTGAGCTAAGAATTACCTATCGTCCAAAGAATGTTATTCCAGTGCGTGATTATCTTGGTGCACAAGCACGATTTAAACATCTTTTTAAGCCCGAGAATGAACATATCATTGAGCAATGGCAAAAAGATGTCGATGCGTATTGGGAATATCTCCAAAGAAGAGAAGAGGCAAAAATTTAGCCTCCCTTCTTTTGCTTTCTGACCTTTTCTTTTTTATTTACTTTTACCCATTTTATGTCACAATGGCAAATCAAATTTTTGGAGTAGTTTATGTGTGGAATTGTCGGATACATCGGAAATAATGAAAAAAAATCGATTTTGCTAAATGGCTTAAAAGAGTTAGAATACAGAGGCTATGATTCTGCTGGAATCTCGGTGCTTTCACAAGGGGCTTTACACACTTTTAAGGCAGTGGGCAAATTAGTGAATCTAGAGAGAAAATGTGAAGGTTTTGCTTCTATGGGCTTTGGGGTAGGAATTGGACACACACGTTGGGCAACACATGGCAAACCCACAGAAGTCAATGCACATCCACATCTTGGGGAGCTTAGTAATGTCGTGCATAATGGAATTATTGAAAACTATCAAAGCATCAAAGAATCACTTCAAAAAGCAGGGCATCATTTTATCTCGCAAACTGATACGGAAGTGATTGTGCATCTCTTTGAATCATATTTAGAAAAGAGTGAAAATCCCTTTGAAGCTTTTAAGCGGACTATTGCGGATTTAAAGGGTGCTTATGCGATTTTGCTGATTACCAAAAAAGATCCTGACAAAATCTTTTATGCCAAAAACGGCTCTCCGCTTATTATTGGTAAGGGCGAACGGGAAGGGATTTTTTTTGCTTCTTCAGACGCACCGCTTATTGGGCTTGTTAAAGAGGTTTGCTACCTTGAAGATGGGAATTTGGGGGTAATGGATATCCATAGTTTTGATATGTTGCACAATATAAAAAAGCTAAGTGGGGATAAGCTCTCTGCGCAAAAGGATGGTTTTACTTTTTTTATGGAAAAGGAGATTTATGAGCAGCATAAGGTGTTGCTTGAAACGATGATGGGGCGCGTGAGTGAGGATGGGTTTAGCTTTGAGGAATTAAGTGAGTTTGATTTTAGGAGTGTTGCTTCTATCACACTTTGTGCGTGTGGGACAAGCTATCATGCTGCCATTGCGGGAAGCTATTTGCTAGAGAGAATTGCAAAAATGAAAACTAAAGTGGAGATTGCAAGTGAATTCCGCTACAAAGACCCTATTTTGCAGCCAAATGAGTTATTTATTGTTATTTCTCAAAGTGGTGAAACGGCAGATACCTTAGAAGCCCTCAAATTAGCAAAAAGCAAGAATCTTCAAACTCTAAGTATTTGTAATGTTGATAATAGTAGCATTGTAAGAGAGAGTGATGCTTGTTTGCTAACAAGGGCTGGAATTGAAAAAGGGGTAGCAAGCACCAAAGCCTTTGCGACACAAGTAATGGTTTTGTGGATATTCTCTTGTTATTTAGCGCAAAATAAAAAGCTACTCTCTAAACTTGAATGCAAACAACAAGTCCAGATTATGCTTAATGCGGTGCGACTAACTGAAGTGGATAAAAAAATGCATGAACATATCAAACGACTTGCTAGACGCTATTTGCACGGGCATGGATTCTTCTTTATTGGGAGGGATATTTTCTATCCTTTAGCATTAGAGGGCGCTTTGAAACTTAAAGAGATTAGTTATCTCCACGCAGAGGGTTACCCAAGTGGCGAGATGAAACATGGACCTATTGCGCTTGCGGATACTGGATTGTTTTGCGTGGCTTTAATGCCAAAAAATCTGCTTTATGAAAAAATTAAAAGCAATGTGGAGGAATTAAGTGCTAGAGATGCGATGATTTGTGCTTTGAGCGCAGAATATTATGAGGGTTGTGATGATTGGATTAAAATTTCAGAATCGCAAAGTTATATGGAAGAGTTTTTTGAAATGATGGTGGCACTTCAAGTCTTTGCGCTTGAAGTTGCGTTGAGATTGGGAAATGATGTGGATATGCCAAGAAACTTAGCAAAAAGTGTAACGGTGGAGTAGGGGGGGGGGGGGTGGATAAGTTTCCTTTAATCCATCTGTCTTCTTAGGAATGCTGGGATTTCTAGGTATTCCTCGCTGACATAGTCATCGCCACTTACTCTTTTTTTGGTGTTCATCAGTGGAGTTTGTTGGTTGATTTTTTGACTTAAATCTTTTGGGGGGACGAGTGTTAAAGTGGAGTTGTCATTGCTCTCTTGACTTTGGGTTTGGGAAGTTTCTTTTTCAAATCCTGTTGCTACAATAGTGATTCGCACTTTGTCACGCTCTATGGTTGTATCTGTGGTTGTTCCAAAGATGACTTCTGCTTCTTGGTCGGTATTGTCATAAATTACACTCATTGCATTTGAAATTTCTGCCATTGGATAGTCTGGATTGAGGTAGAAAAGCACCAAAACACCTTTAGCACCGCTAATAGACATATTATCAAACAAAGGTGATTCAATTGCGATTTTCACAGCTTCTTTTGCAGCATCTACACCGCTTGCTTCGCCAATGCCCATGAGTGCAAGCCCCTTGTGATTCATCACTGTTTTCATATCGGCAAAATCCACATTAATATCCCCTGCGCTATGGGATAGAATCACGCCACTTACTCCATTTACCGCTCTTACAAGCACATCATCGACGATTCTGAAGCTGTCTTTTAAGCCGAGATTTTTATCGATGATGGATAGAAGTTTATCGTTTGGAATCACGACAATAGAATCGCTCTCTGCTCTTAGCTTTCTGTAACCTTCTTCAGCGAGCATAGCCCTTTTTTTGCCTTCCCACATAAAAGGTTTGGTTACGATTGAAACAGTTAATGCCCCTACTTCTCTTGCAGCTTTTGCAATCACGGGTGCTGCGCCTGTCCCTGTTCCTCCGCCAAGCCCTGCAGAGATAAAGACAATATCAGTTCCTTCTAAAAAGCTCTTTAGCTCTTCATAATTCTCCAATGCTGCATCTTCTCCTACCTGTGGCTTCATTCCTGCACCCAAGCCCTTTGTGAGTTTTGCTCCAAGTTGGATTCTAATGGGCGCTGGAGAAACGCTAATTGCTTGTGCATCTGTGTTTGCTACGGCAAGTTCGATTCCATCATAAGTCCCTGTTGCAATGAGGTGACCAATCATATTACTGCCACCCCCGCCAACGCCAATTACTTTGATATTGGCACTAAAATCATGTTTTACTTCTTGAATATCAACCATCTTTCTCTACTCCTTTTTAAATTTAGAATATTTGCGTTAATTTTTGCCAAACTCGCACAAAAATGTTGTCATTTCTTGCGGTAATTTTCTTAATCTCTGTGATTCCAGAGAGGTCTTGCTTAATATCCGAAGCGCTCTTAGGGACACTATTGACTGGATTATGTATAGTAGGTTTATCTAGTGAAGGATTTACTATGGGGATATGAGTGTGAAACTGCCTTAGGTTTTCTTCTAGTTTTTCGCTGCGGTAGCGGATTCGCTTCTCTGAATCAATTTCATAATTAGTATATTTTCCTGAAGCATACAAAATAAGCCCAATAGCTGTGGAACATTCTGGACCTTTTAAATCTGTGAAAAGCCCATTGATTTCTATGGGCTTTGCGATTCTTGTTGGAATCCCAAATAAAGCAGACGCAAGGTCTCTTAAGCCCTCTAACTGCACCATACCGCCTGTGAGGACGATTCCGCCTCCAAGTTGCTCTTTAAGGTTGCTTCTTTCTAAAGATTTTTCAAGAATGACCAAAGTTTCTTCCACACGTGCATACACGACATTATAGACAGATGATAGAGAGACTTGTTGTTTGGGGCTATCTTCTCCGCCAATGCTTGGAATTTCAATGAGATTTTCGGATTCTTCTTGAGATTTGAGTAGCCCACCATACTGAATCTTAATTTGCTCAGCGATAGCTTGGGGGGTATGGAGTGCCATTGCTAAGTCATTGGTAATGTGGTTAGAACCTACGCCCAAAAAATCATTGTAGCGTAAAGAATTCCCCACATGAATCATTAGCTCACAAGTGCTTCCACCCATATCAATACAAGCCACGCCTAGATTTTTTTCATCTTCACTAAGCACTGCAATGGAGGAAGCATAGGAAGCAAGCACAATGTTTTGAATCTCAATCCCAGCTGCCTTAATGGCTTTTTTGAGGTTTCCTAAGCTTGATTTTTGTGCAGTGATAATCCTTACAGAAACTTCTAGACGATTTCCAGTCATTCCCATAGGGTCATCAATGAAGTCTTGGTCATCAAGCTTGAAATTATAAGGTAAAATGTGAATCACTTCATATTCATTGGGAATGGTTGCATTATAGAGGGCAGTTTGGATTGCACGATTGATTTCTTTGATACCAATTTCATTATTGGGGATATTCACAATCCCAGAATTATCTGTGCTTTTGGTGTAGGCTCCAGAGATTGATACGGTGGCTTTATTGCTTGTCGTTCCAGCAACTCTTCTTGCGTCATTGACGGCTTCTTTGATGGCGCGACTTGCTTGTTCGATATTGGTGATTGTCCCCTTTTTTAGCCCCTGTGATTTGTGGAATCCAGTCCCTATAATGTGTGGAATCCCATCTTTGCAATTTGCAATTACAGCACAAATTTTGGTGGAACCTATGTCAATGCCTAGTATGGTCTGTTCCAATTCACTTCCTTTATAGTTCGTTTCCATCACTTTCCTTAGATTTTCCTAATGGTTTTATATCGTTTTGAGAGGTAGTCTAAAAATTCTTTCTCAATTATTCTTGCTTTAATTTGCGACGCATTTTGCATTAGAAAATCTAAATTTTTCCTAATTATAGCAGAATTTTTTATCCTTTGGCTAAAGATTTGATATAAAATCGCCTTATTTTCCAGTAAGATATAGCCCTTCTCTTCTTTTTGCTTAAAGAGTTCTTGGGAAAATTCTTGTGATTCTTCTTTTGTTAGCCCTTGGATGGTTTTTGGTTCTGCATAGCTAATATAGCCGACATCAATGCCTTTAAAAGCATTCCATTCTTGTGTTGCTTTTTCTTTTAAAAGACGCGTTTTTTCAAAATCTAAAAAGTCCTCTTTGACACTTTCTTGTGCGGCTTCATAAGTCTTGGGTTGGCTTGGGATAATCTTGATTAGTTTAATGGTAATATAGCCTACTTTGTCCTTTGTGGTGACTTTGATTGGCTTTAGGGTGTCTTGCTCTTTGGCTTGGCTTAGAAGATTGATAAGCTCGATTCCATAATCTTCATTTCCTTCATAAAGCACCAAATTTTTGGCTCTGGGATTCTCATTTTTACGCAAAGCAATGTATTCCTTTAAGGCTTCTTTTTGTGCTTGAGAATCCCTGTATTTTTCGATAACTTGGTTTTTGACTTGCGCATAAGGAATGACCTGCCCGCTAGAATCCAAAAATTGATTCTTAAAATCCTCATAATAGCCCTCTAAATTTGCCTCTTGAATCTCAATAGAATCTAAAGGGACAAACACGCTAGAAACTTCATACCCACGCTCTGTTTGGTAAATGTCTTTATTTTCTTCCCAGTATTTTTTCACCTTTTTTTCTGTGGGCTTTACTTCGATTGCTTTTTTATCAAGGATTTGGATATGCACCAAATCTTCCATTAAATACCCAGCACTTAGCGTCTCTGTCTCAAGCGGAGTGAGGGGTATATTTAAAAGCACATCAAGTTTTTGTAGCAACAAGCCTTCTTGGATGCCCTCTTCATAATCTTTGGGTCTGAGTTGATTTTCCTGCAGGATTTTTTTATAAATTTGCTCATCGAACTTGCCATTATTTTGGAATAATTCGGTGGTGGTGATTTCTTTAATGATCTCCTCTTTGCTTACTCTTAAACCTAAATCATGAGCGTAATTTAGCATTAAAGCTTTGATGATGAGGTTATTAATTGCCTGTTCCTCAACCCCCATTTTCTTGGCTTGTTCCTCATCAAGTGTGCCGCCTATTAGCTGATTGTAAATATTATAAAGTCTTGCATATTCACGTTGCATTTTATCCATAGAAATTTTGGTTTCTCCAACGACTGCCACGGCATTGCTTGTGGAAGAAAAACTATAGCTTCCCCAGCCTACAAAACCCGCACCAACAAAGGCAATGGTGCTGACCCAAATAGTAACGATTAAATATTTTTTGTGTTTTTGCATAAAACCAATCATTGAAAAGCCTTAAATTTAAAAATGTGATTCTGCCTTAGTAAACCTTTTGAAATCATAGGGGTTTATTCCTTGAATAAGGAAGTGAGAATGTCTAGATTACTTTTTTCAGTCTCTTTGGTTTGTGATTCGTTAGAAGCACTCTGACTGATTTCTTTGAGCTCAATTTCATAGCCAGTTAGCATAGAAGCAAGGCGCACATTAATGCCATTTTTCCCAATGGCTTTGGGCTTTTGCTCACTAGAAATGCTAACAATGGCTTTTTTGTCCTCGATTGCTACGCTGATGATGAGTGCAGGGGAGAGAGCGCGTGCGATGTAGATTTCTGGCTGATTTGAAAATTCAATGCAGTCAATACTTTCATTTTTTAACTCTTTGGATACGGCGTTGATTCGCACACCTTTAACACCTACAGTTGCACCGACTGGATCGACTTTTATAGAATCGCTTCTCAAAGCAACTTTAGCTCGCTCACCGGGGATTCTCGCACATGCCACGATTTCCACTTCGCCATCTTTGATTTCTGGGACTTCTAGCCTTAAAAGTTCTTCAAGCATTTTGGGAGTGGTACGGCTAAGCTCGATGCTAATGCCATTTTGCTTGTCAATCCCAACATATTTCAAAATTGCACCCACGACTTGTCCGACTTTGAATTCTTCACCTTTGATTCGGTTTTTTTTGGATAAAACGGCGCGAATCTCATCAATCTCAATGAAAGTATTGCCAAGATCGTCGATTCTAACGACGTTACCGCTAATGATTCTGCCAATTTGCGCTTTGTATTTATCAAATAGCTGCGTTTCAATGAGGCGTTGGATTCTAAATTCTAGCTCCCTAAATAAGGCATTTACTGCGCTACGATTCATATTTTCTAGGCTGAGTTCATAACGTAATTCATCGCCTATTTTGATTTCGCTATCATGCTTTCTAGCTTCTGAAAGTGCGATAAAATGGTCTTTGTCTTCTTTTGTATTATCCTCATCGCCACAAACGCTGATGACTTGATACAAATGCAAAGTTTTATTTTTTTTGTCGATTTCTGCATCATAAAGAAGTTTTGAATCCCAAGTCTGCTGTGCTACTTTGACTATGGATTCTTTGATTACTTCCATCACGCTTTCAATAGGGAGTCCCTTTTCATAGGAAATTCCCTCAATAATATCCAATATTTTTTCCAAAACCTTATCCTTAAAAAATGTCCTCTTAAAGATTTAAAAGCTTAAAATTTTCGCAGTATTTTAGCTTAAAATTCCTTTATAAGGGCTTTATAAAGAAGAATTTTGAAAATATTTTTGTGTGTTAGTGGATTGATTTTGGAATCATTTTTGCTTAAGGGCATAAAGGAATTTCAAAATTTAGAAGGATTTTGTGAAGCAATGGTTATCAATCAAGGTTTAGGAAATCTCGGAGGTTTAGGCGGAATCATCAATGAAGCTAATCGTTTATTAAATGATTCTAGTCAGATAAGCTCTATGAGTAAAACGCAAAAAATAGGAAATGATTTTCAAGAAAATAACGAAGAATCCTACCAAAAAGAGCGTGTGACTTATGGAATGATTAGTTTGGAGTTAATGAGCGATGAGCAGTATTTGGCGTTTGAGAGGGTGACAGCTGGAATGTCCCCAAATGAGAAAATTTCTGTGGCACAGACATTAACAAGGGCTGGGAATCTTAGTGCTAGTGTGGAGCGTGTCGAGCAAAAAGAAAAAGCTTTGCAAAATTCTCAAGAATCAAAAGGTCAGAATCAGTGGTTTTTGGGTATTACGCAAGAGGGCTGGGGAGAAATCGCACAGGAGTTCCAAAACAATCTCAATCATCTCGATGGAATCTACACCAAGAGTTATAATAAAAATCTCTCTTCTAACTATAACGACATTATGCAAAAAAATCAGGACGCTAAGACACAGAGAATCTTGCGAGAGTTTTCGCATGCGATTCATGTGGGGAATTTGCAAATTGACACGATGAGTTAGGGGGATTGCAAAGACGCAGTGGGGATATTTTATCAATCCCCACTATTTTCATGCAGTCTTAGCTTCAAAATCACTTACCTTAAGATAAGGCGATTCAGCAAGTGGAATGTTATTTTCCCCTCTACTGCATTTCCAACAAATCCGAATTGTTTGCACCGAAACCAAACAAGTCACCAGCATGAAAAACGCACACAATCCTGCATTAATGAGATTATTTGTCGCAATAGTGGCAAATTTTTCTGCTAACTCTATATTTGTCTCACTTGCTGCCTTAGCGCTATTAATCTGCCAAAGCGCGATATGACTGACTGCATCGTGAATCTTCTCTCCATTTGCAGGAAGTAGTTTTAAAACACCTGCATAAAGGGTTGAAACCAAAACCGCTGGAATAATCACAACCCAAGATTGTTTGCCTTTGCCCATTTTAAACAAAACTGCCACCACAAGCAAAAGCGCCATACCTGCTAACATCTGATTAGAAACCCCAAAGAGTGTCCAAAGCGATTTGATTCCACCTTGTGGGTCTGTTACGCCTTGATAGAGGATATAGCCCCAAGCAACCACGCAAATCAAAGTTGCCACAACTCCCCAAAAAATAGAATGGATATTTCCAATGGGTTTATAAATATTCCCCAAAATATCTTGCACCATAAATCGCCCAGCCCTAGTCCCTGCATCCACAGCAGTGAGGATAAAGAGTGCTTCAAATAAAATCGCGAAATGATACCAAAAAGCAATAGAACCTTGATTGAAAAGCGGAATCTCCGAAATAATCATAGCCAATCCAATAGCAAAAGTAGGTGCACCACCTGTGCGGCTTAAAACGCTATTTTCACCGATATTCTTTGCCATTCCTAGAATCTCTTGAGGCGTGATGACAAATCCAAAATTACTAATTGTCTGTGCCGCCACACTCGCTGCTTGTGCCACATCAGAAATTCCTGTTGTCCCAAGCCCAGCTGGAGCAGTATTCACAGCAAAATACAAACCCGGTGTTAAAATACAAGCTGCAATCAATGCCATAATTGCCACAGCTGATTCCATAATCATAGAGCCATACCCTACCATTCTTGCATGTGATTCTTTTTCTAGCATTTTAGGTGTCGTCCCACTTGAAATGAGTGCGTGGAATCCACTAATCGCACCACAAGCAATGGTGATAAATAAAAATGGGAAAAGTTGCCCGCTAAAAACTGGACCGCTGCCATCGATGAATCTCGTAATACTGGGGAATTGAATGTTAGGAGCGACAATTAAAATCCCTGCCCCCATAAGCACAATCACGCCAATTTTCAAAAAAGTGCTTAAATAATCTCTAGGTGCAAGCAAAAACCATACTGGCAAAATCGCTGCCACAAAACCATACACAATCATAATATAAGTAAGTGTAATGGGGCTTAGGGTAAAGATAGATGATAAAATTTCATTTTCAGCGACAATCCGCCCATAATACAAAGCCAAAAGCAATAAAACAAACCCAATGATACTTGCCTCGCCAATTCTACCCGGACGCAAAAATCGCATATGAATCCCCATATAAATCGCAATGGGAATTGTCATTGCAATCGTAAAAAGCCCCCAAGGTGATTCTGCTAAAGCATTGACTACCACAAGCGCTAAAATTGCAATAATCAGCATCATAATCCCCAAAATCCCAATCATCGCAATACTTCCCACGCCCTTACCAAGCTCCATTTTAATCATCTCACCTAGACTTTTGCCATTCCTACGCGTGGAGATAAACAGCACGGTAAAATCATGCACCGCCCCAGCTAATACCACTCCCACAACAATCCAAATCATGCCCGGCAAATAACCCATTTGCGCAGCTAGTATGGGACCCACAAGCGGACCAGCCCCCGCAATTGCCGCAAAATGATGTCCAAAAAGCACGATTTTATTTGTTGGTACAAAATCCCTTCCATCATTCATGCTAATAGCTGGTGTGGCACGATTATCATCAATCCCAAGCACTTTTAGGGCGATATATTTAGAATAAAACCGATATGCAATAGCATAAATACAAACTGCTGTCACAATAATCCATACCGCCGAAATCTGCTCACCTTGGTGCAATGCCAACACACCAAAGCCCCACGCACCAATGAGCGCAATGACCGCCCAAAGCAATAGACTTAAAACCTTATTCATAGTTTTCCTTTAATATTATGAGATTACAGACACAATTATTCTATAGATTCTGTGAAAAATATTACAGCCCTTACAAAAAAGCATATATTTTTAAGTCTATTTTCAAAAAATGTTTAATTTTTACTCATATTTTTTGCTTGTTTTAGCTGCTTCTCTTAAAAAAATGTGTCAATTTGCCACTTTTTATTTTTACCTCTTGACTTAGAAATACTATTATTTCTTTAATTATTTCATTAGGATTCAAAGGAGTGGTTTAATGCAATATTCTAGAGTGTTTTTGAAGTTATTTTTGGACTATTTGATTTTTGCAGGGGGTTTTGATTTGCGGATTCTATGATTAATTCTATGGTTGCAGAATTTATAGAGATTTGATTATAGGAGGCAACAAGTGTGATGAAGGAGACGCTATGGTAATGGGGATTTTGGGAGGTGATGAGAAAGGGGATATTTTATGAATTGAGTTAGAGGATAATGCGGCTTCAAGGGAGTTTGTGGCACAACTCCCATTAAGCTTAGAATTTAGTGATTATGTGGGTAAAGAAAAAAAGCCCATCTTCCAAAGCCCTTAAGTGTGAAAAATACCCCGGGCTATGACCCACAAATAGGGGATTTGTTCTATTTTGCTCCATGGGGGAATATAGGGTTTTTTATGCCAAACAACCACCATATAATGGGCTTGTGTGTCTTGGCAAAGTGAAAGAATCTCAAAGTAGCAAAAGTGATACAAATAGCAAAAGCACTCAAAGCACTCAAAGCACTCAAAGCACTCAAAATGCTAAAAATGCTAAAAATGCTAAAAATGCTAAAAATGCTAAAAATGCTAAAAATGCTAAAAATGCTAAAAATGCTAAAAATACTAAAAACGACGAGGAGGAGCTCCAAAACATCAATAAAAACTTTAAGGTTATGATAAAACGATAGGCTTGTGTTGCCTTGTTGTGTTGTTGCCTTGTTGTGTTGTTGTGTTGTTGCCTTGTTGTGTTGTTGCCTTGTTGTGTTGTTGCCTTGTTGTGTTGTTGCCTTGTTGTGTTGTTGCCTTGTTGTGTTGTTGTGTTGTTGTGTTGTTGTGTTGTTGTGTTGTTGTGTTGTTGTGTTGTTGTGTTGTTGTGTTGTTGTGTTGTTGTGTTGTTGTGTTGTTGTGTT
>CALVAF010000028.1 GCA_944325475.1 uncultured Helicobacter sp. | reverse complement strand
TTTCTTTGCATACTTATTCTGATGTGCCTAGTGGTAGTGGTTTGGGTGGAAGTTCTACTTTGGTAGTTGGAATCATCAAGGCTTTTGCGGAGTGGTTGAATTTGCCCCTTGGAGAATATGAAATTGCCAAGCTTGCTTTTGAAATTGAGCGTGAGGATATGGGAATTGTAGGTGGCGCACAAGATCAGTATGCAGCGACTTTTGGCGGCTTTAATTTTATGGAATTTTATGACCAAAAACGAGTGATTGTAAATCCATTGCGTATTAAAAATTGGATTGCCAGTGAGCTTGAAGCAAGGGTGGTGCTTTATTTTACAAATATCACAAGAGAGGCTAAAGATATAGAAGAGCATAAGAAAGGTAGGCTAGGGAACCAAAAATCTCTAGAAGCTATGCATGCCATAAAGCAAGATGCAGTGGCGATGAAAGAGGCACTTTTCAAGGCAGATTTTGATACTTTAGCAAAAATTCTTGGTAAGTCTTGGAAGTCTAAAAAGGTTATTTCAGAGATTGTGAGTAATGATGAGCTAGAGAGAATCTATAATCTGGCTATGGCAAATGGGGCTTATAGTGGCAAGACAAGCGGTGCAGGAGCGGGTGGATTTATGTTTTTCTTAGTGGATCCTATTAAAAAATACCAATTAATTAAGCTGCTAAATCAAGAGCAAGGCTATGTGCAGGATTTTTCATTTACCAAAGAAGGAGCGAAATCATGGAAATTGTAAAATGTCCTTTGTGTGCAAGAAAAGTAAGTTTTAAGGAAGTATTTTTCAAGGATAGAGTATTTGCTGGAGGGCAGATTTTCCCATTAAAAGCGACAAAAAATAGAGATGATGAAGGATATGGCAAAGGCGATTGTGCTATGGATATACGCCAGTGCGAAGAAGCTGATAAATTAAGGTAATTTATGGCTTTTTAAAGTGATAAAATTTAAGGAGATTATGTGATTGGTTATATTAAAAGTCATTTTGAAGATTCTATTGCTACAAAAACAAAAATATTCCATGATGAAGATTTGATAGAAATGATTAAAAAAGTGGCATTGGAGGTTACAAGAGCTTATAAAAGTGGCAAAAAGACGCTTCTAGCTGGAAATGGTGGAAGTGCAGCAGATGCACAGCATATAGCTGGGGAATTTGTAAGCCGATTTTATTTTGATAGACCGGGGATTCCTTCTATTGCATTGACTACAGATACAAGCATCTTAACAGCTATTGGAAATGATTATGGCTATGAGAAATTATTTGCAAGGCAGGTGCAAGCTCAAGGGGTGGAGGGGGATATTTTTATTGGAATCTCTACAAGCGGGAATAGTGCAAATATTGTTGAGGCGTTGAAAGTTTGCAAAGAAAAAGGGATTATCAGTGTTGGATTGACTGGGGAGAGTGGGGGAAAGATGAATGGAATGTGTGATTATTGCATCAAAGTTCCATCAGATAAAACTCCAAGAATCCAAGAATCACATATCTTGATAGGACATATTATTTGCGCAATTGTTGAAGAAGAATTATTTGGCAAGGGTTTTTAGTTTATGCAAGACATCAGTGAGGCAGTAGTCTTATGTGGAGGGCTTGGCACTCGATTAAGAAAAATTGTAAAAGATGTCCCAAAACCTATGGCGCCAGTAGGCGATAAGCCATTCCTTGCTTTTGTTTTGGAATATCTTAAGAAGCAAAATATCAAAAGGGTAATTTTAGCAGTTTCTTATAAATATGACGTGATACAGCAGTATTTTGGCGATGAATTTTTGGGAATGGAGATTGTTTATAGTATAGAGAAGATTCCACTTGGCACAGGTGGTGCTATTAGACAGGCTTTGGAGTTTGCTAAAAAGGATTGTTATGTGTTAAATGGGGATACTTTTTTTGAGATTCCTTTAGAGGAAATGAATCTTGGAAAAAGTAAAATTTGTATTGTATTAAAAAAGATGTATGATTTTGACCGCTATGGTTCAGTTGAAATTGATAAAAATGGATTTGTGGAATCTTTTGAAGAAAAGAAATTTATCAAAGAGGGCTATATCAATGGCGGGACTTATTTTATAGCTAAGGATATTTTTGATAAGTTTATTTTAGAGGATAAATTTTCTTTTGAAGAATTTTTATGCAAGTATTATAGAGAGTTACAAATTCAGACAAAGATTTTTGAGAACTATTTTATAGATATTGGAATTCCAGAAGATTATGAGAGGTTTGTAGGAGCAATGAAGGGAATTATTTCAGTATTAACTTAGGTTAAAGCAAATATGCAAAAAGAGGCTAGAGATAGGAACTTTTTTTAAGAATGATTTTGCAAATGTAAATAAAAAGGAATTTTATGCTTGGTTAAACATATCTCTACAAACCCATTGCTTACTTCAAGTTTGCAAAAGAAGCGCGTGAGCTGAATAAGAGAAAGGAGTATTTTTAATGGATAACGAGAAGATGGGCAAGAAGAGATTGGCAATTTGCTTTTTTGGACATTTAAGAACTTATAAGAAAACACATCAGAATTTTTTTAAAAATATTGTAGAGCCAAATTTAAAAGATGGTTGGGAAATAGATATTTTTATGCATACATGGGATATATTCCAAGAAAAAGGCAATTCTAGACACACTCCCCATATGGAAAAATTATATCCAACTATACTTGACAGAAAAGTTGATGAAAAAGAAATAGGTGCAATTATCGATACTTATGGATTAAAGGAAATACAGGTTGAAAATGGAACTGGGATGTATAATAGCATACGCCAAGTCAGTAAAATTTATCAAAAATACCAAAAAATGCACTCTAAAAAATATAACTTTATATTATATACTCGACCAGATATAATGTTTTTTAGCCCTCTAAGATTGGAAGATTTTGTAGGATTTTACTGCAATTTTCATGAAAATATTTCAGGAATGGGGCTTCCTGAAAAAATTACATTCTGCGCCATGAATTACTTCAATTCCCTACCATTTATAGACCCTAGATTCATGAATGAGGGGGATTTGTTGTGGGTGAACAATTTTGATAGTCAAGATGTACCACCAAGAAAGTCTAATTCATTTTTTGTAGTTCCAATCAAATATAATTACTATGTGGATTTTATAGTATGGAGGGAGATAAATAAACTGGAACAATTTGATATTCCATGGAATATTCCTTATGTGAAGCCATGGATACTATCCTCTTTAAATCAGATAAAAAATCTTAAGCTTAATTTTGCCAAAGAACTAGAATCCAAATCCCAACAACTCACACAAATAAAATCTCAGCTTGATTCTAAAACTAAAGACTTAGATTCCACCACCAAATCCCTTAAAACTACCCAAGATATTATTAACTCCCATAACTTCAAAAACAAACCCTAGAAATAAAGAATCTAGAATCTGATTTAAGGATTAAAGAATTAAAGGCTAAACAAATAGAAAAAGAATTAGGGTATAGTTATCATGCAATCAAAGAAGCAGAATCTTTAAA
>CALVAF010000027.1 GCA_944325475.1 uncultured Helicobacter sp. | reverse complement strand
TATCTGTCCGCCACAATCGCTCTTCGGCAACTACATTACGTTCGGGTTGGAATTCCTCATCATTAAGATTGAGATTTTGCATAAGCTCAGCAAAAAGCTCGAGGCTTTTGCTTAGGTTTTGGGTGCTTGATTTGATATAATAATGCGTGTAATCAAAGCCGGTAGAGGCATTTGAGCTACCGCCAAAGCTTTTGGTGATTTTATCAAACTCCCCAGCTTTTAGATTTTTGGTGGATTTGAAGTTTAAATGCTCTAGCATATGGGCGATTCCGCTTTTTCCCATAGTTTCATTGCGACTGCCGACTTTGTAAAAAATGTCTGTTGTAATCACATTGGTTTGATTTTTAAGTGGGATAATATACACTTCTAAGCCATTTTCAAGCACGGCTTTGTGGTGTTTTGGAAGAACTGAATTTTGCGCCATTAAAACTCCTATCAAACAAGCAAATAAAATTAAAAATTTATAAATTTTCATAGACTGCTACCAATTGCGTCTTGGATATTTAAAAACCCACGAGATTCAAGAATTGTTACTAACTCTTCGTTGATTCTTTTAACCAGCATGGGTCCTTCAAAAATCAAAGCAGAGTAGATTTGCACGAGGTTTGCACCAAGTATGATTCGCTCAAAAGCTTCTTGTGCATTTGCAATTCCTCCTACGCTAATAAGTGTTGTTTTTCCCGCATAGACCTTAGCAATTTGTCTTAGAATCTCTTTGCTTTTTTGGGTGAGGACTTTGCCGCTTAAACCGCCCTTTTCTTTGGGGTTTGGTATGAGTGAATAATCGAGTGTGGTGTTGGTAGCAATGATTCCTTTTGCACCATTTTGGATAGCTACTTCAATAAGGTTTAAGATAGAATCAATCTCTAAATCTGGGGAGATTTTTAGGTAAATGGGCTTGGCATAGATTTCACAAAGTCTTAAAAAAAGCTCTTTGATAAAGACTTCATTTTGTAAATCTCTTAAATTTGGAGTATTTGGCGAGCTGATATTCACGCTTAGATAATCTGTGCAATTCTCAAAACTCCTTGCTAAAGAGAGATAATCCTCAAGGGCTTTTTCTTGTGGGGTCATTTTGTTTTTGCCAATATTCATTCCAAGTGGAATGGAGTAAGGATAAAGCTTATTTAAATGGCTTGCAATCGCCACAGCACCATCATTATTAAACCCCATTGCATTTTGGATTGATTCTTCTTGGATATGCCGCCAAAGACGTGGTTTTTCATTGCCACTTTGGGGGTTTGGGGTGGCTGCACCAAGCTCTAAATGCGAGAATCCAAGCGCACAAAGCAGCGGAATCATCATGGCATTTTTATCAAATCCTGCAGCTAAACCAATTGGATTATAAAAGCACATACCATCGATTTTTTGGGCTAAAATGGGGTTTTGAATACAGGTTTTTTTAGAGAGTAGAGGTAAGATTGCTGGAATCTTTGGGGCGATTTTAGCTAGGGATTCAATGATAGAATGTGTCTTTTCTGGGTCGCTTTTAAACAAATAAGGACGAATGGATTGGTAGCTAAACATCATAACCTTCTGCATAAAAAATAATTATTGGAATTGTAGCATTTTTATTTAAAGAAAATTTTAAACTTTTGAGGACATCACCAATGATTTGAGTTAAATTTGTAGAGATAAAAAGTGTCAATGGAGTGATTTTATAAAACTGAAAATATGTTAGGTTGTATCGGCATTTATAAACGCCTACCTTACCTTTTGAGGATTGGTAGGCATTTGTGGGCTTAAGTTTGCAAGTTTTTAGGAAATTTTGGTCTTAATTTCTTCATTTTCAGCATAGAAAGTTACTTTACTACCCTCTTTGATTTCTCCTTGCAAAATTAAATCAGCTAGTCTATCTTCAATCTCCTCATACAACGCCCTCTTAAGTGGTCTAGCCCCAAAAGTAGGGTCAAAGCCGACTTTAGCGATAAATTCTTTGGCACTTGATTCAAGATTGATGTGAATATCTCTTTCAGCGACTTTCTTTTGGATATTTTTAAAGAGAATATCCACAATGTGCGTGATTTGCGTGATTCCTAGAGGATTGAAAATCACAATATCATCAAGTCTATTTAAAAATTCTGGCTTAAAATACGCCTTAAGCGCTTCTTTAACGGCTTTTTCCCTAGTATCCTCATCTTTTAGTTCCATAATTTTATCGCTAGCAATATTGCTAGTTAAAATAATAATGGTGTTTCTAAAGTCAATCGTTACGCCTTTATTATCTGTCAAACGCCCATCATCAAGCACTTGCAAAAGCATATTGAACACATCGGGGTGCGCCTTTTCAATTTCATCAAAAAGCACCACGCTATAAGGTTTCCTACGCACCGCTTCTGTGAGTTGTCCGCCCTCCTCATAACCCACATATCCCGGAGGCGCACCTACAAGGCGACTAGCAGCGTGTTTTTCCATGTATTCACTCATATCAATGCGGATAAGATTTTTCTCGCTATCAAAGAGGAATCGTGCTAAAGTCTTGGCAGATTCGGTTTTCCCAACACCCGTTGGTCCAAGGAATAAAAAGCTTCCAATGGGGCGATTAAGCTCGCTAAGTCCGGCTTTGTTGCGTTTAATTGCCCTTGCGATGGCATGAATGGCTTTGTCCTGCCCCACCACGTCTTTTTGGAGTTCCTCTTTGATTCCTAAAATCCTATCTTTCTCATCTTGTAGCATTTTTTTGATAGGAATCTGCGTCCAGCGACTTACAACAGCTGCAATGGATTCAGGCAATACGGCATTTCTAAGCAAAGTCCCTGCTTCTTGCATTTTTTCCCATTTTTGATTTTGCACTTCGAGAGCTTTTTGGAGTTCTGGAATCCTGCCATAGTCGATTTCAGCGGCTTTGTTAAAATCGCTATTACGCTTGGCTAGAGCACTTTCTGTCCTTAGAGAATCAATTTGGATTTTGATATTAGCAATCTCATTAAACACTTGCTTTTCGTTTTCAAACTGCACTTCAAGTGATTTTTTCTTTTCATCTTTATCGCTTAGTTCCTTTTCAATCTCGCTAATTCGCACATTGTTTTTGTCACTTTTTTCCATTAAAAGCGCTTCTTTTTCGACTTGTAGCGATTCGATTTCGCGTTTGATTTTGGCTAGTTCGCTGGGCTCTGATTCAATTTGCATTTTGAGTTCCGCAGCTGCTTCATCGATAAGATCAATGGCTTTATCAGGTAAGAATCTATCGGTGATATAGCGGTTTGATAGCTTGGCTGCAGCGACTAAGGCACTATCGGTGATGGTTACATTATGGTGGGCTTCAAGCCTTTCTTTGATTCCACGTAGGATTTGCAAGGCTTCATTGACATTTGGTTCCTTAACCATTACGGGTTGGAATCGTCTCTGTAATGCTGCGTCTTTTTCAAAATATTTGCGGTATTCTTTGAGCGTGGTTGCCCCTATGGTGTGGAGTTCTCCACGTGCTAATGCAGGTTTTAAGATATTGGCTGCATCCATGCTGCCTTCACTTGCTCCTGCCCCCACAATCGTGTGAATCTCATCGATAAAAAGAATGATATTGTTGGCTTTAATCACCTCATCGATGACTTTTTTAAGCCTATCTTCAAACTCTCCGCGGTATTTCGCACCCGCAATTAACGCACTCATATCAAGGGCGATGACTTTTTTATTTTGTAGGGAGATTGGCACTTCTTTTTTGATAATTCTTTGGGCTAATCCCTCCACAACTGCTGTTTTCCCAACACCAGGTTCGCCAAGCAAAATAGGGTTGTTTTTGGTTTTACGGATAAGGATTTGCATCATATGGTTAATCTCCTCATCTCTGCCAATTACAGGATCAAGCTTACCTTCAAGGGCTTTTTTAGTCAAATCCACCCCAAATTTTTCAAGCGATTCAAGGTTTTCATCTCCACTTTGGGAATCAATCTTTGCCCCTCCGCGCATAGCTTCAAAAGTTTTTCTAAGTTCGCTAAGATCAAGGTATTTGCTAAAGAGATTTTGTGCGACTTGGGTGTTTAGGTTTGCAAGGATAAAGGTGTCAATGGCGATATAAGAATCCCCATTGTGAGTAGCTAAACCCTCTGCTTGATTGAGAGCCTCACTTAGATTGCGTGAGATTTTAAGGGTTTCTTTGCTAACTTGTGAGCTTTTAGGGAGGCTATTTGCAAGGCTTTTGGCTTCTAATTCGATAGCGGTTTTATCGACATTTAGGCGATTTAACGCTTGATTAAGCAACGAATTGGTATTGGTTAGCATCGCCCAAAAGAGATGGATGGGTTCAATCTCTTGATTCTTGTTATGTAGGGCTAAAGATGCACCTTGCTCGAGTGTTTCTTGCATGGTGTTGGTGAGTTTCTCTAAAATATTCATCTCAAATCTCCTAGAAATTTATTTTAGTGGCATTATATAACTTTAGTCAATTATTGTCAAGTTTTATAATATTAAAATACTAAAATTTTTTTAGTATAAACTAAAAAAGATTGGGTAATGGAAGTTTTGGGATTTGGCTTTGGAGGGGTTTTTGGTGGGAAGTTAATTGAGAATCTTTTGGTTTTTAAGTGGTGTGATTATTTGAAGTTGGGGGAGTAATTTTTAGTGGATTTTTTATTTTCTATATTTTTGATAATTAATTTTTGTAAATTGTGAAAAATTATTATACAATAACTTAAAAAAGGAAATTTATGTGCGAAGTGATTTATTTAGCCGGTGGCTGTTTTTGGGGAGTTGAGGGGTATTTTGGGCGAGTTGAAGGTGTGGTGGAGACGCAAGTAGGCTATGCAAACTCTAAGGTAGAAAATCCAAGCTATGAGCTTGTGTGTAGCGGTGTTACAGGGGCTGTAGAAGCGGTGAAAGTGGTGTATGAAAACAAAGAGTTGCCATTAAAGGAGATTTTGCTACGTTTTTTTGACATTATCAACCCTTTTGCACTAAACTATCAAGGCAATGACTATGGCACACAATATCGCAGTGGAATCTATGCAAAAGATTCTGTGATTTTGGAGGAAGTAAGGGGATTTGTGGCAAATCTGCAAAAAGGCTTCTCACAACATATTGTTACTGAAATTTTGGAGTTGCAAAACTTTTATCCTGCTGAAGCTTATCACCAAAAATACCTTGTTAAAAACCCTAAAGGCTATTGCCATATTGATTTAAGTAAGGCATTAAGACGGATTTAGCAATTTTGCTTGTTGTGCGTTGTGAAAGTTGTATTTTGACATATTGTGAAACCTTACATAGATTGAAACAATCTATGATTTAAGCAATAAAATAATAATGTAGCCCTTTTTTAAGATAAAAATCTTTACAATTTGCATTGAATTTTGATATAAGGATGAGAATGTTTGAATGGGTTATGAGTGTTGAGATGTGGATTGCCCTAGCCACATTGATTGGCTTAGAAATCGTGCTGGGGATTGATAATATTATTTTCATTGCCATTTTGGTGGGTAGACTCCCCAAAGAGCAGAGACAAAAAGCTAGAATCTTTGGGCTTAGTTTGGCAATGGCAACGCGTTTATTGCTATTGCTTTCACTTTTTTGGATTATGAAACTCACAACACCGCTTTTTAGTGTCTTTTCTCAAGAGATTTCAGGGAGGGATATTGTTTTGATTCTAGGGGGATTATTTTTGATAGCTAAATCCACTTTAGAAATCCACCATGACATCGATAATGTTGGAGAAAAAAGCGATGAATCCACACTAAAAGAAGGGACGAAGCGAGGTTTTTTTAGCATACTTATTCAGATTGCGATTTTAGATATTGTGTTTTCGCTTGATTCAGTGATTACTGCAGTGGGAATGGTTAATAATATAGAAATTATGATGATTGCAGTGATTGTGGCAGTTTTAGTTATGATGCTTGCGAGTAAGGGTATTTCAGAATTTGTTGATGAAAATCCAACGATTAAAATCCTTGCTTTAGCCTTTTTGATTTTAGTGGGGGTTACTTTGGTGGCTGAGGGCTTGGAGTTTCATATTTCTAAAGGCTATATTTATTTTGCTGTGGCATTTTCTTTGGGTGTGGAATCCATTAATATTTATATCAAGAAAAAGCATCTTGCTTTGCAAAAGAAGTTCTAAAAATGGCTATGAAAACTTTAACGATTATTGATACCTTTGGTTTTTTATTTCGTAGCTATTTTGCCCTGCCACCGCTTAAAAATCATGAGGGATTCCCAACTGGGCTTTTAACAGGTTTTGCAAAGCTGATTATGCAGCTGCATAGGGATTATCCTAAGGATTATTTGGTGTTTGCCCTTGATTCTAAAGGCAAGAATTTTCGCAAACAAATTGACCCGCTTTATAAGGCAAATCGTCCAGAAGTGCCACAGGATCTAAAATTGCAGCTTGAAGTGGCGATACAATGGGTGGAGGATATGGGGTTTAAAAATATCAGCATTGAGGGTTATGAAGCCGATGATGTGATTGCTTCAATTAACAAACAGGCTAATAAGCTTGATGTGAATGTGCGGATTATTAGCCATGATAAGGACCTCTACCAGCTCATCGATAAAGATACTTTTTTGTTTAATCCAAGTAAAAAAGAAGAGATTAGAGAAGAGGAGTGCAAAGAGAAATATGGCGTTTATCCAAGTCAATTTGTGGATTATCAAAGCATTGTTGGGGATAGCGCGGATAATGTACCCGGAGTAAAGGGAATTGGGGCGAAGGGTGCGGCAAATCTGCTGAATACTTTTGGAAGTTTGGATGCAATTTATAAGCATTTAGAGGAGATTCCACAAAAGCGTATTAAGGAGCTGTTAAGTGAGGCAAAAGAGGACGCTTATCGCAGTAGAGAGCTGGTAAGATTAAGAGATGATTTGCTAGAAGATTTTGATTTAAGCGAATGTGAAATGCCACAAGATTCGCCTTTGCTAAAGATTTTAGATTCACTTAAAGAGTATGATTTAAATAGCGTGTTAAAAAAATTGCATAAAAATCCTATTACTAAAAAGAAAATTTTGCAGGCTGAAGCGCAGGGGGGGCATCAAAATAAAGAATTTGTCTATAAAGAAAATTTAATTGATAGCGATTCAAAATTGCGGCAGTTATTTGCGACTTTGCCTAAAGAGAGCATTTTTTCTTTTGATACTGAGACGACTTCGCTAGATGTACGGGAAGCAAAGATTGTTGGTTTTTCCTTTAGCGTTAATGGAATAGATTGCTATTATGTCCCCATTGCGCATAATTATTTGGGAGTGGAATCGCAAGTGAGTATGGAGTGTGCTAGAGAGTGCATTGAGCAGATTT
Source organism: uncultured Helicobacter sp. (assembly GCA_944325475.1). Classification (GTDB taxonomy): domain Bacteria; phylum Campylobacterota; class Campylobacteria; order Campylobacterales; family Helicobacteraceae; genus Helicobacter_D. The sequence continues at coordinate 4,707 of CALVAF010000027.1, read as the reverse complement.
TTCAATCCCAATGCGTGATTGGACACAATCTCAAATATGACCTTGAGATTTTAAAAACAAACTTTGATTTTATTCCACAAGATTTTTCAAAAGTGCGTGATAGTATGCTCTTAGCTTGGCTTTTGCAAAGCGATTCGCTTTGCAATTTGGATTTTTTGATGAAAAAACATTTTAATCATGAGATGATTCATTATAAGGACATTGTTAATAAGAATGAAAATTTTTCACAGGTTCTAATCCAACATGCCTGCAAGTATGCTAGTGAGGATGCTGCGGCTTGTTATCAGCTGTATTTTAAGCTACAAAGTTTGATGGATAGGGAACTTTTAGAGATTGCATATAATGTGGAATTTCCTTTTATTTGGAGTCTAATGAATATGGAATTATCAGGAATTAAGATTAATTTGGGATATTTTTTAGAGCTAAATGTCAAATCGCGAGAGAAGTTACACCAAATTTCTGAAGAGATTTTTGTGTTAGCTAAGAAGCGATTTAATCTTAACTCACCCCAACAATTAGCGAATGTTTTATTTGATGACTTGAATTTGCAAACAGGTAAAAAAACCAAATCAGGTTATAGCACTTCAGAATCAGTACTGAATTCTTTGTATGATTCCCATCCAATTATCCCAAAAATTCTAGAATATCGTGAATCTTTTAAGCTCTATAGTACTTATATTGAACCTTTAATTGAGCATGCTAAGAGTGATTTTGAGAATCGAATCTACACTTCTTTTATGCAGACAGGCACGAGTACGGGGCGACTTAGCTCTAAAAATCCAAACTTGCAAAATATTCCTGTGAAAACTTTAGAGGGGAGGCGCATACGCAAGGGCTTTATTGCTAAGGAGAATCATTTGCTTGTAAGTCTGGATTATTCCCAAATTGAATTGCGGCTTTTGGCACATTTTTCGCAAGATAAGGCAATGATTGAGGCATTTTTGCAAGATGCGGATATTCATTTAGAGACAGCTAAAAAGATTTTTGGTGAGGAGTTGGCACAAGAAAAAAGAGCGATTGCTAAGAGTATTAATTTTGGGTTGATTTATGGAATGGGTCCTAAAAAGCTTTCTGAAACGCTTAAGATTAATTTTCAAGAGGCAAAAACTTATATCCAAAACTATTTCACTTCTTTCCCGATGATTAAGGACTTTTTAAAAGCACAAGAGGAATTTATCCTAGAAAATGGGTATTCTAAGACGCTTTTGGGGAGAATGCGGAAGTTTGACTTTAAAGGCGTGCAAGAGTATCAAAAGGCGGCTTTTTTGCGTGAGGGAATCAATGCTATTTTTCAAGGTAGTGCAGCAGATATTATCAAAATGGCAATGAATAAAATCACGCATTTGGGCTTAGAATCTAAGCTTTTGTTGCAAGTGCATGATGAATTGATTTTTGAATCACACAAAGAAATTGTGGATAGTGAAGCTACAAAAATCGCTTCGATTATGGAGAATATCATACAATTAAGAGTGCCATTAAAGTGCAGTATCAGCATGGGTGAGAATTGGGGAGAGTTAAAATAATTGAGAATTATTTTTGATTTTCTTCAGAGATTTGCTCTAGGCTACTTTTTAGGCATTCCATTTCTCTAGCCCATTCTTTCCATAATCCTTTTTTTTGACTTCTAGCGATGTTTTCTAATGTTTCTAATTTTGCAAGAATCTCGCCTTGGCTTAAATCAAAATACTGCACGATTCCATAGCCATCTTTAATAATTTGTGCGTTAAAGAGATTCCCACCATTTTGTAAAAAGCACCAGCCATTTTGGTAGCCTAGAGTGTATTGCTGCTCTAAAAAAATCTTGTTTTGTGTGTAATTCATCGCAAAATGTCGCATTTCTTTTAGAGATTTTTCGCTAATCTCACAAATTTCATTTTTGAAGCTTTTGCTAGGAGTTGCAACGCCATAGAGCTGACAATAAAGCAGACCAAAATCTTTAGAATAAACCCCAAAAAGTGCAGGAGCATAAATGGATTTTAGAATCACCTGCAAGGAAATGGGCGTAAAAACAAGTGCAAAAAGCTGTAAAGTAAGGAGTGTTAAGACAAAAGCGATTTTTAAAGGGGTGATTTTTCTAGGTTTCATTTAGATTCCACTTGCCTTTAGAAGGTTTTGGACATAGGGATTTTGGGGATTGTTAAAGACTTCTTTGGTGCTACCCCTCTCAAGCACCTCGCCATTTTTTAGCACGATGACATTTTGACAAAGGCTTGCAATCACGCTTAAATCATGGCTAATGCAAAGGTAGCTTAGGCGGTATTGCAAAGAGAGGTCTAAAAGCAAATTGAGGATTTGTTTTTGGGTGTTTTTATCAAGTGCGCTTGTAGGTTCATCAAGCAATAAGACTTTGGGTTTTAAAATAAGGCTTCTAGCGATACTCACCCGCTGCCTTTGCCCACCACTTAACTCACTTGGGTATCGCTCTAAAAAGCTTTCGTTTAAATGGGTATCTAAAAGGGCTTGGTGAATTTTTGATTCTTGGTCTTTAATATTATGGGCAATAAGCCCTTCTTTGAGAATCTGCAAAATCGTCATTTTGGGATTAAGTGAGCTAAAGGGGTCTTGAAAAATCATTTGGATATTTTTCCTAAAATCCCTTAATTTCTCGCCTTGAAGTGTAAAAAAATCTTGGTTTAAAAGCTTCATATCCCCTTGTGATTCTACTAAGCGACAAAGAGCATTTGCTAGGGAAGTTTTGCCGCTGCCTGATTCCCCAATAATCCCCAAACTTTCCCCCTCTTTTAGCCCAAAACTTAGGGGCTTTAGGGCTTCAAAACTCTCCAAAGTTTTCCCAAAAAAGCTTTTTTTAGTGGGGTAAGAGACTTGCAGATTTGTAACCTTTAAAATCTCTTTGCCAAAATTAAAATGGGTGTTGTAGGTAAAATGCAAGGAATCCACTAAAAGCTTGGTGTAGGGGTTTTTGGGGTTTTTAAAAAGGGCTTGCGTTTCTCCTCTCTCGATAATCTCGCCTTGCTTTAGCACAAGGATTTCCTCGCAGAATTTTGAGACAACTAAGAGGTCATGGCTAATAAATAAAATGCTAAGATTAAGCTTTTTTTGTAAAGATTGCAGGAGTGAGAGGATTTGAGCTTGTGTAGTGGAATCAAGAGCGGTTGTGGGTTCATCAGCGATGAGAATCTTGGGGGAGTTTGCAAGAGCAAGGGCTATGCAGATTCGCTGCCTTTGCCCACCGCTTAATTCATGAGGGTAAGATTCAAGTATTTTTTGTGGGAGCTGGACATTTTCTAAGAGTTCTAAAAGCCTTGCTTGGAGACTTTCTTTTTTAAGGTTTGGATTGTGGATTAAAAGGGCTTCAGCAAGTTGTTTTTTGATTTTATGAAGGGGATTTAAGGCACTTAGAGGTTCTTGAAAGATATAGCTGATTTCTTTGTTGCGGATTTTTTGCATTTGTGTTTGTGAGTATTGGAGTAGATTTTGTCCTAGGAAGTTGATTTCGCCCTTTTGGTGTTGCAGATTTGGCAAGAGCTGCAAAATGGCATTTCCTAGCATAGATTTGCCGCTGCCTGATTCCCCAACAATGCCTAAAATACTACCTTTTTTAAGGGTAAAAGAAAGATTTTTTAAGCTAAAATTGCCAAGTTTTAAGCAGAGATTCTTAACTTCTAAAACATTCATTTCTCACCCCTTAAACAATCCCTCAAACCCTCGCCAATAAAAACCAAAAGACAAAGCAAAACCCCAAGAGTAAAAAATCCGCTTAAGCCTAGCCAAGGGGCATTGAGATTGTTTTTGCCTTGTGCTAGAATCTCTCCTAAGCTTGCACTAGGTGGTGGTAGCCCAAGCCCCAAAAAGTCTAAAGAGGCTAAAGTGGTGATACTTCCGCATACAATAAAGGGCAAATAAGTTAGCAACGCCACAAGGGCATTAGGCAAAATGTGGTGAAAAATAATCCGCCAAGGTTTGATTCCAAGCATTTTAGCAGCTTTAATATAATCAAGATTCCGAACCTTTAAGAATTCTGCCCGCACAAAAGGCACAAGTGTAATCCACGAAAACAAAAACACCACAAAAAGAATCGTCCAAAAGGTGGGTTGTAGCAGACTTGCAAGAATAATTAAGATAAATAAAATAGGCATTCCACTCCAAATTTCAATAAGTCTTTGTCCAAACAAATCCACCTTGCCCCCAAAATACCCACAAACTGCCCCTGCTACAAGCCCAATAATGGAGCTTAATAGGGTTAAAATGAGACCAAAGAGTATGGAGGTTTTTAGCCCATAAAGTAGCCGTGCTAGGACATCTCTGCCTAAATCATCGGTGCCTAGATAGTTTGATAGGCTTGGTGCTGTGGGAGCTGGAGCGGGTAAGGTATAGATAATGGTATCATAAGAATAGGGGATAGGAGGCATTATTAAAAATCCTTTTTGCTTGATTAAATCCCGTAAATAAGGGTCATTGTAGTTTGCTTCACTTTCAAAATCCCCGCCAAAGGTTGTTTCAGAATAGCTTTTAAAAATGGGAAAATAGTTTTGGTTGTCATAGCGGATATAAAGGGGCTTGTCATTTGCGAGGAACTCTGCACATAAACTCACAAGAAAAATTGCTAGAAAAATCCACAGCGAATAAAAGGCTTTTTTATTGGCTTTGAAATTGTGGTAATGGCGGTGTGTGAAAAATCCCATTTTATGCCTTTTGGAAGTGGATTCTAGTGTCGATTAGCACATAGTGCATTTCGCTAATGAGTGT
>CALVAF010000026.1 GCA_944325475.1 uncultured Helicobacter sp. | reverse complement strand
TTGATTCTTGATTCTTGATTCTTGATTCTTGATTCTTGATTCTTGATTCTTGCATAAAACTTCCTTTCTTATTTATAAATTTTATTCCGAGTTTTTATCCCACTCAATCTCGCTTAAAAATTGTTTTTCTAATTGTAAAATATTCCTACTTCTATCCTTGATTCTCCTTGCAGGAATCCCAACATAAATCCCCCAAGCTTCTGTCTTTTTTGACACCATACTCATCGCACCTACTGCCACTCCTTCTTCAAGCCTAACTCCCGGAAGCAACAATGACCCAGAGCCAATAATACAATGTTTTTTAATGCAAATACTCTCTTTTTGCATTTTAAACTTATATTGTTCCCCAACAAAAGGAGCCGACATAGATTCCCCAGAATAATCATCACTTTCTGTAATCAAACGCACATGATTACTCATGCTTACAAAATCGCCTATCTCAATCCCACCTGTGCCATATAGCCCACAAAAAGAAGCAATATGCACATAATTACCAATTTTAATATCCCCACTCAAAAGAACAAAGCTTCCAATTTTGACATTATTCCCTATAACAATACTTTGAGGATTATCAATGGTGGTGCGCGTATCAATCAGCACATTTTCTCCCAAGCCCTTAAAACCCATTTTTTCCAATTCCTTACGGGGGTAAAACATTTTTACCCCCAATTAAGTTAAAGAGCTATTTTGTATTTGGCTATATAATAGCTTGGGGGATAAACATATCCCCCCCCCCCCCGCCAAGTATTACATAAAAATTCAAAATCCCTATCATTCTTACTCCTTAACCAAATTAAAGCATTCTCGCATTTAAGCGCAATCCTATCTGATTGCACCTCAAAAACTTTTCCATGTTCCATATTAATAGGACATTCCACCCCTTCTACTTCATAAGCCTCTATAATATCAACCACTTGATTATCAATAATTAATTTGGCACAAGGATAAGGAGGGCAAAAGGATTTCACCGTATTAATAATCATCTCTTTAGACATTCTCATATCCAAAACCACATCATGCAAATTTCTTTTACGCCAGTAATTTCCTCCTTCTCTTTGTGATTTTTTATTGGCTATTAACGCATCATTATTTAAAACTTTCTGTATCCCAACTTCTGCTAATACATTAATCTTATCATTTAAAGTATTGATAGTATCACTCTCTTCTAGCTCAAAAAATTCCTGCCAAATAATTTTTCCAGTATCAATTCCACTATCCACTTCAAAAAAAGTCAAGGCACTTTTCTTTAAGCCCAAAACCTTACTCCAATGCAAAGCATGTCTTCCTCGATTATTAGGGAGTTCTGTCGGGTGAGCGCAAATCGTAATTTGAGGGATTTTAAAAATATTTTCCCTAAGAATCTTGGGCCACACACACACCAACACATCCATTGCAAAACTTCTAAAAAGCTTTTCTTCCTGATTAATATCTTCCACTTCATAATACAAAGCATGATTTTCTTTGGCAAAAGCCTCTAAAGACACGGAATTATTGGGTAACAACTCTTTTTTTAAGCTCACCATTGCCACTAGAGTATGACCGGCTTTTAACACTCCTTTTGCAAGGCTTCTTGCACACTCTGTTGTTCCTATGATAACACAACGCATTAATAACCCTCCAACCATTGCTTAATATTCACACAAACCTCCTTGACATCTTTAATTTCCAAATCTGGACCACTGGGTAAAATCAACATTTGATTATGAAAAATATCGCTTTTAGGAAAATCCCCTTGAATCTCCAAATGCCGACAATAATTAAGCGATGGGATATCATAAGCGCTGCCTATCCCCCTTTCTTCTAAAAATTTTTTGAGGGATTTGACACGTTTATCAACAACAATGCTACGCATGGGGACTTCTTCTTCATTAACTTCCAAAATCCTTAAATATTTGGATAAAGATTCTTGATAAACCTTATAAATCTCTCTTACTCTTTGAATCTTTTGCTTCATTTTCTTTAATTGCTCTAATCCTATACTTGCTTGCATATCATTAAATTTAAAATTATAAGCCTGCATATTATAAGTGTTTTCCTTACGCACATCAAAAACCCCTTGATTCCTAATTTTTCTTAACAAATCATAATCTTCTTGATTATGTGCTATGACAATCCCACCCTGCCCTGTTGTCAGCATTTTTGCTAACCCAAGTGAAAAACAACCAAATCGCCCCATACTCCCCAAATATCTTCCCTTAAAATCCCTAGAACCCAAAGCCTGACAAGCATCTTCAACAACTTCTAAATGATACTTTTTGGCAATTTCTAAGATTCTATCCATATTAGAAGCAACTCCATTGAGATGGACAGGAACGATAAGCTTGGTAGCCTTTGTGATTTCACCCTCTATTAATTCCTCATCCATAGTTTGATTTTCTTTAACATCAACCACCCTTACCCTTGCGCCCAAAATCATAGCAGCATGGGCAGTGGCAACAAAGGTGCGATTAGAGATAATGACCTCATCGCCAAACTTTATCCCCAATGCCATATAAGCCAAACTTAATGCCTGTGTGCCATTTGGCACTGCCACTGCATAGGGAACACCCAAATACCGACTTACAGCTTCTTCAAACTGCTCTGTGATTTCCCCTTGTGCGATATGTTTTGTTGCTATTGCCCTACAAACAGCCTCCTGCTCTTCCACATCAAGTTTAATATTCCACCAATTTATCCTAGCCATTAAGCAACCTTTAAATTGCTTAATGGAGAAATTTTACTATGAAGGGTTAATAATCCCCCCCCCCCCCGCCAATAATAGGGCTATTCAAACTGCCTTGATTTTTTTGCAAATTTCTTCCCAAATATTCCTGAACTACCTCTCTAAATAAACTTCCATATTCCTGCAAACTAACACCCCCATCTACTTTTAAAACTTGTCCTGTCATGAATTTCACTTTGAGTAAAAATTCTATCACCTCACAAACATCTTCACTCTTTGCAAGCGCTCTAAGAGGACAGATTCGAGAATAAAGCTTACTCAATTCCACTTCCTTACTATAAAATTCCTCATTCTCAGGCTTTAAAGTCAAAGCAGGTGCCACAACATTAACTCTAATCCCTCTCACTCCAAGCCTAACAGCATAATATCGAGCCATTTGCTCTAACCCTGCCTTTGCCAAATGGTATCCAAGAGGCTGGTTTAAAGCCACCAAACCTCCACAAAGTGAGCTTACAAAAACAATGCTAGAATGATCCAACAAAAAAGAATCTAACACCTCCATAACATTCTTTATCGTCTCTAACTCCACACGAATCTCACCCTCCCAATGACTCATTTTTTCAGTATCATTCCCACGAAACTTCAAAAAGAAAACCAAATGTTCTATTTTTCCCTTTGCCTTAGCGACTTCTTTTAAAACTCCCAAAAACTGCTCTTGATGACAAAAATCCACACTATGAAATTCCACTCCAATAGCACTTGGATTAGTCCGCGCAAACAAAACAACATGATGGCTTTCTTTTTGGGAAAATCTCTGCGTAAAAACTCTTCCAATCCCCTTACTGCCACCAAAAACAAAAATATTCTTCTTATCCATGATACTCCCTAATCTCTAATTGTGGCAATTCCAAACTATAAAACACACCACCCCTTTTTAAAAACTCTTGATGTTTTTGCGTAATAGAATCCATAAATCTCCAAGCCACACTAATAACTTCTTGGGTCCCCAAATCCTCTTCTAAGACTTTAGAATCCTTAACAATAACACCCAAATTGGGCGCATATTTACCAATTTTTGCCACATTATCATCTAAGAAATAATCAATCACATCAGACAATCCCAAATGATACACCATCATCACTCCACCCACAGAAGCACCATACACACCAACACTTCCTTGTCGCTGTTTCATCTCTAATGCCAGCTTTCTCACTTTATCCCTAAAGCCCTCCAAACCCTTAGCAAAATTGGCAAAAATATCCTCTCTCCCAAAAAATTCCCTCTCTTCCTCCATTAAAGAAAGCAATTCTTTGCTTTTGGGTTTTGCCATATCTCTAGTTATTTTAATCTGTATGCTCCCCCCTTTGCTATCAATCAGCTTTGCATCATACACATTAAGATTCCTTTTTTCTAAAAACTCACACAAAGGCAGCAAATACAGATAATTAATATGCTCTAAAAACACCATATCAAGTAAATTTTTCTCCAAAACAGCTTTAGCATAAAGACTCTCAAGGATAAACGC
>CALVAF010000025.1 GCA_944325475.1 uncultured Helicobacter sp. | reverse complement strand
CATTGATATTACAAAAAAGACTATGGAAGCGCTAGCTTAGGTATATTTGCTACGATTATTTTGGCTTTTGTTACCCCCTTTTGCTTTTTTAATTTTGGTTTTGTCAATGATGTAGCAAGTTAGTATTATTGGGTATTATAGTGATTTTTTGCATGACCCTTTTTATCAAATATTTTGCATGGGCTTTATAAGTTTTGCTGATAATACAAAAGAGTGAGTATGAGATGAAGAATAATATAAGGCGCTGTGGATTAACCTAATTATATTGTTTTTAAATGGCATTGGTATTTTTATTGTTGGCATTTCTAATTCCATTTGCAATCTAAAAAATATTTTTATAACCCAAGCATTAGGATATTCCACAGCCTCTCTACTTCCTCATCTTCTAAAAATTCCCCTTGCAAATCTAGCCATTGCAAAATATGGGATTTGCTAAAGCTTTCCCCTTGCAAACAGCCTTTATGACCGCAGATAATCCCCCTGCCAAGCACTATTTCATCGCCTAGTTCTCTCTCGCACACAAGGCAGGTTGTGAGTGGGTTTTTTCTGCCCTCAAAGCTTAGTAATCTTGCATAAAGATTGAGAATACAACGTTTGGGTTCTTCCTTTTGGAGGTAGGTTGTGCCCCTCTCTAAGTGGTTAAAATAAAAAGAATCAAGGCTATTAACATCGCGTAAATGCTGGTTGAGTAGTTTAAGGTATTGCTGCCAATAATAACGCTTACTTGATTCAGCTTCCCATGTAAAACCTAAGTGTATCGGCTCTCTTAGTTTGCCAATTTCCCTTAAATCCTGCTCGATGACAAAATCGATTTTATTGCCTAAATGGATAATGCTATGCCTTGCTCCATAGAATCGATAAAGTGTGTAGAGGTGGGTTTGAGAGAGGATTCTAACAAGCAAATCCTCATCTCTGACCCTTTGGGTAGAAAGTATGAATCCTTGCAAAGCTTCAAAACTCCAAAAGTCCCTCTGTTGGAGAGCTTGCGGTGGCGTAAGGCTTTTTTGGGATTCTGCCTGCAAGGTAGCTTTTTCTACCAGCTTTGACTGCCTCGCACATCGCCTCTGCCATGAGAATGGGATTTTTTGCCTGCGCAATAGCAGTGTTGGTTAGCACCCCATCTGCACCAAGTTCCATAGCAATCGCTGCATCTGAAGCACAGCCAACGCCCGCATCAACAATCACAGGAATCTTAATAGCAGATTTGATAAAGGCAATATTATAGCGGTTTTGGATTCCAAGCCCACTACCAATGGGTGCAGCTAGTGGCATTACAGCGCTTGCACCGGCATTTTCTAGGTGCTTTGCCATCACGGGATCATCATTACTATAAGCTAGCACGACAAAGCCCTCCTTAGCAAGAATTTCACATGCTTTGAGTGTTTCTAAAACATCAGGATAAAGTGTTTTTTGCGTATCACCGATGATTTCTAGTTTGATAAAGTCAATCCCCGTTGCAGCTTTGGTTAGCCTAAAAAGCGTAATGGCTTCATTGGCATTCACACAACCAGCGGAATTTGGAAGGAATTGTATTGCAGTGTCTTTGAAGTAATCAAGTAGATTTTCTTCCTTAGGATTGGTGATATTGACACGTCTTACCGCCACAGTAATCATTTGAGCCTGTGAGGCTAGGGTGGCTTCATAGGTGGTTTTGAAGTCTTTGTATTTTCCGCTGCCTACGATGAGGCGACTTTCAAAGGTTTTATCACCGATTATTAAAGCATCATTCATTTTTTAATCCTTGTTAAAATTTTTCTTTAAAGATAGCGAATTTGCGTGATTAAATCAAGGGGGCTTAGGGAAAAATCTGCATTTTTTTGAAGAAAATTTCTAGCACATAGGCTATGGGCTAAGACTCCTTGAATGCAGGATTGTAAGCTTGGGTAATTTTGAGCTAAAAATCCTGCGATGATTCCAGCTAGCACATCGCCACTGCCACCTTTTGCTAAGGCATTACTACCAAGAGGGTTGAGATAGATTTCCCCATTTTTTGCAATGAGGCTATTAGCACCCTTTAAAACAAGCGTGGTATTGGGGTGTTGCAAAGAAAACTCTTGGGCTAAACAAATGCGATTTTTTTGGATTGAATCAGTGGTGAGGTCTTTATTTTCTAGGGCTTTTAGAATCACACTAAATTCCTTGGGGTGTGGGGTTAAAATAAGATTTGAGAAAGTTTGTATGAGGGTTTTAAAATCTCTATGGTAGAAAATATCGGCATCTAGTAAAATGGGTGTGTTTGGGAAGTTTTGGAGTGATTTTAAAGGCAGAAAATTGTCTCTGCCAAAGCCCATTCCAAGTGCGATTGCAGTGGTGTTTGTAGGGAGTGAGGGAGAGTGCATAATTTCATAGGGTAGGTTGCTTGGAGGGCTGTGGTGTATTAGACTAACAAGCCCAGCACCGATTCTAAGCCCAGCTAATGCGCTAAGCACACTTGCTCCGCTTTTTTCGCCTCCAAAGATGCTTAAATGCCCAAAACTGCCTTTGTTGCAGTTTTGAAACTCTCGTCTTGGGGCTTTGAAATCCCTTGATTCTAGGAGTTTGAAGGTAGAATTAGGCGCAAAAAGACTCTCGCTAATGCCAAGTTCCATGCAATGCACTTCCCCGACAAAATCCTTTGCGTAGTCGCTAAAAAGGGCATTTTTTAATGCGCCCATTGTAAGGGTGAAATCTGCCTTAAATGCAAAAGGAGTTGAATTAAGGAATTGAGGGTTGCCATAGAGGTCGATTCCACTTGGAATATCACAAGCAATTTTAATGGCTTTGGTGTGATTAAGAAGCGTGATGAGGTTTTGCATTTGGGGTGAAAACTCACCCTTGAAGCCAATTCCAAAAATTCCATCAATGATGAGATTAAAGCTGCTTAAATCAGATTCTTCAAGGCTGGAGAAAAATATTGAAGAATCACAGGCTTGGAGGCATTTGAGTTGGGTTTTGGCAAGGTGACTTTTAACCCCTAGTGGCAAAAAGACTTTGAGGGCGTATTTGCCTATAAGCATTCTAGCTAAAGCAAGGCAATCTCCGCCATTGTCGCCATTGCCACAGACGATAAGAATCTTAGAATCCAAAGAAAATCTTTGTGTTAAAAACTCCGCCATGCCCCTTGCGGCGTTTTCCATTAAGATTTCAGAGGGGAGCAAAAACTCTTCTTTTGCCCGATTATCCAAGATTCTTGTATCCCAAAATAAATTCCGCATTTTGCCCCCTTACAAAACCATTTAAGTTTTTATATTGCTTTAGAATCTTAACAAAATATGCTATAAATTCAGGATTAAATTTCAAAAATTTGGGATTATCAAATGCGTTTTTGGGTGATTGTGCTGTGTTTAGTATTGTTTGGCGGCTGTGGAGGGGAGAATAAAGAGAATGATTTTAGTCAAGAAACTTCTAAAAAACACTTAGATTCTTCAGAATCTTCGCCCCAAACTCTGCTAGATCAGTTTGAAGATTCCACTAAAGAAAATAACAACACGCAAAACTCTAATAAAAGCAAGCTAAAAAAGCATTTAGAAGAGCTAAATTTGCAACTGCAGCAAAAAAATCTAGATAATTTGCAATACCATGAAGGCACAAAAGAACATATGAAACATTTTGAAAGCCTCTATAATCGTCAAGATTTGCCTAAGCAGAAGGATTGGAGTAAGCAAAATCCAAGTGAGATTTTACAAAAAGCACACAAACTGCAACGCCAGCAATTAGAAAAATTACAACAAAAAAATGATGAAATTTGGTAAAACATATCAAACCTTTACTTATTCGTAAGTATCTTTTAAATATAATAAAAAATTTGAAAAAGTTTTAAAGGGCTTAATTTATGGGAAAAAGAGTTTTAATCAAATTCTCTGGTGAAGCTTTAGCTGGCGAGAGTGGTTTTGGGATTGAGAGTGCAATCCTTGATTTTGTCGCAATGGAGCTTAAAACGCTTGTGGATAGTGGTATTGAAGTTGGTATTGTGATTGGTGGAGGGAATTTTATCCGTGGTGTGAGTGCTTCACAAGGTGGAATCATCAGACGCACAAGTGGGGATCATATGGGAATGCTTGCAACAGTGATTAATGGAGTAGCGGTGCAAGAGGCGCTAGAATACCATGGCATTGATGTGCGGGTGCAGAGTGCTTTGGAGATAAAAGAAGTGTGTGAAACCTATATCAATCGCCGTGCAACGCGGCATTTGGAAAAGGGAC
>CALVAF010000024.1 GCA_944325475.1 uncultured Helicobacter sp. | reverse complement strand
TCACTCATTTCAATAGTTTGATTAGCAGATAATCTCCACTCTGTGGTGCAAGCGCTCATAGCATTGATGAAAGTTGGACCCTCTGTTTCAATGGCAGTTTTGATTTTTTTACTCATATCCTTCCATTTGTTAGGTGCCACTTGCGCAACATAAGGGGAGCCATGTGCTGCCATGATAGAAAGGAGATCTTTTTTCTTGTCTTTTTTCCCATAGCTAACACGTCCAGCTGGAGTGGTAGTAGTGGAAGCACCAAGAGGTGTAGAACCACTACGTTGTCCGCCAGTATTAGCATAGACTTCATTATCCAAGCACACATAAGTGAAGTCATGTCCCCTCTCAAAACAACCACTAATAAATTGGAATCCAATATCATAAGTTGAGCCATCACCACCAAAGGCTACAAATTTTGGTTCTTTATCATTATAAAGGCGATTTTTTCGCTTTAAGGCTTTATACATTGCCTCTGCCCCAGCAATTGCCGTGGAGCTATTTTCAAATCCGATATGAATCCAAGGCACGTCCCAAGAAGTGTAGGGATAAACTGCAGTGCTTACCTCCAAACAACCCGTAGAAGCAGCAACCAATAAAGGGTAATCCGTGGCATTTAAAACCTCTCGAACAATAATTCCATGCGCACAGCCCGGACAGAGTAAATTCGCACCTTCAAATCTTTCTGTTGCTTTTGAATATTGTTTTAAATTTTTAATTTCACTCATCATATCCTCCTTAGTTATAGCCTAATTTGGGACCTCTAAGTCCAACAAATTGCTGTGTTTTATGAGTTAATTTTCCTGCTTTTGCATTATTATTAAGCTCATTGAAAATCTCTTGTAAATGATTCTGTGTCAAATCTCTCCCACCAAGTCCATAAATATAATTGCTTACAATAGGCTTACCATCCATAGCATAAAGTGCTGCCACTCCTTCATTAAAGAGCATTCCCATAGCCCCTGCAGGCAAACTTCTATCCAAAAATGCCACAGCTTTGCAGTTTTTTAATGCTTCCCCTAATGCTTTATAAGGAAATGGACGTAAAACACGAATACTCACAACTCCTGCTTTAATGCCATTTTCTCTTGCTTTTTTAGCAGCGATTCTAGCAGATTCCACAGTGGTTCCAAGGGCAACGATAATGACTTCTGCATCGGCAGTTTCATACTGTTCTACCACATTATATTTTCTGCCTGTTAGAGCTTCAAACTCCCTAAAAGTTCTTTCAATCACTGGTGTCGAATTCATAATAGCATTGTGAAGTTGGGCTTTGTGCTCAAAATGCCAATCCTCTTCAGTTTGCGAACCATAAGTTGCAGGTTTGCTAAAATCTAGCATAGCATTTTTAGGTTTGTAATCCCCAATAAAGCTATAAGCTTCATCATCTTTGAGAGGACGCACACTTTGGGCAGTATGAGAACAGATAAATCCATCTTGATGCACCATCACAGGAAGTCTTACCTCATAATCCTCAGCAATTTTAAAAGCCATAAGATTAAAATCATAAGCCTCTTGAGGATTATAAGTGCAAAGGCTTATCCAACCTGCATCACGCCCTAGATACATATCAGAATGATCGCCATTAACATTTAGGGGGCTTGCTAGGGCACGATTGACAACATTTAAAACAATTGGCAATCGCATACCAGAGGCTTGATAAAGCACCTCCACCATCAAAGCAAAGCCTTGAGAGCTTGTTGCAGTAGCCACTCGACCGCCTGCTGCTGCTGCACCCACACAGCCACTCATTGCAGCATGCTCGGATTCAACCATAACAAATTCGCCATCAATATAACCATTTGCAAGAAAACTCGCATAATTTTGGACAATAGGAGTTGAAGGTGTGATAGGATAGGCAGAAACGACATCAATTTGTGCTTGTCGCATTGCATGGCTTGCAGCCATATTCCCATCCCATACTTCGACTGCTTGCAATTCATAAACTTCTGCCATAATCAATCCTTTTTCTTTTTTTCTTTTGCGGGCCATTTTGCCAATGCTACTTCATTAGTCTCATAATCATTAAACATTAAAAGCGATTTTGGATTTGTTGGACAAACATCCACACATACACCACAGCCTTTGCAATGCACATAATCAACACCCGTCATTTTCTCATCACGCACCAAAATCGAAGAATCCGGACAATACACCCAACAGAAATAGCAATTAATACAATGTTCCTTATTAAACACAGGTTTTTCAACTCTCCAATGAGCCACACTCGCTTTATAAGAGCTATCCGAACGATATTCTCTTTTATCAGCATGTTCTTGCACGAATTCATCACCTTTTTTTTCAAAAGGGAAAAGCACAGATCCAATTTCAAATTCATTCCAACCTTTATATTCCATAATTTGCCTCCTATTTTACTTCGTTATAAGCTTTTTTAATCACTTCCATATTCGCATCAATGACTTTTTGAGGAAGCTTTTTGCCTAAGACTTTTTTAAATGCTTCTAAGAAAAAGTCTAATTCCAAAGTTTTTGAAATTTTCAAAAAAGCACCAAGCATCGGTGCATTGGGGATAGATTTGCCAAAAGCTTCAAGGGATAATCCAATGCAATCTAGCGTATAGACTTCTTTGTCTGCTAATTCTGGCTTGGTTTTGAAAAATTCCTCTTTGTTTAAATGTGTCGTGATAATGTATTTGGTATCGGGCTTTTCATTAGCACAAATATCAGTAATATAGACTAACCCCGGGTCAATAACCAAAACATAATCTGGATTCATAAATTTTTCGTGATTCAAGATAGGTTGGTTGTCAATGCGGTTGTATGCCGTCATTGCCG
>CALVAF010000023.1 GCA_944325475.1 uncultured Helicobacter sp. | reverse complement strand
CAAAGATATTGCAGAGTTTGGGGTTAAAGAAGTTTGCACAACCGAGCAAATGGGGAGTGTCATCGCACAAAAAATTTAGTTTGCTAGAAAATAGCGGATAGAAGCGAAGTTGCAAATGGGGGTTTGGGAGATTTCTAAAACCTTTTTTTGGCTGATGATTCCACCCAGCGCGAAAATTTCTGCTTTGTAATCCTTGGGGTTAAGTGTTTTTAAGAAATCCACCCCTAGTGGTTTGCCTTTGTTGGGTGTGGCGAAAATGGGGCTAATGGTGATTCCATTTGCTCCATAGGAATCGGCTTTTTTAATTTCCTCTGTGTTGTGTGCGCTAAAAAACACTAAGGGCAGTTTTTGCTTGGCTAACGTGATTTGGCGGATTTGATTGCCATTGCAATGCAAACCTTCAAAGCCATATTTTAAAGCCATATCCAAATGCGAGTTAAGCAAACTTGGAATCTTGTAGCTTTGATTAAGTTCCAAAAAAACTTCAAGTAATTTTGGGTTTGGAGTGCCTTTGTCGCGGTAGCAAGAAAAATTGATGGCATACAAATCAAGGATTTTGTGATAAAAATCATAAAACTCTAAGGGGGAGCTTGGGTAGAGACTAGGGTCGGTAATGAGGTAAGCTTTAATGTGCTTCCTCACTGGCTAGAACTGCACCAGCCAAAAAGACATAGGTTAGAATCATAAAAATAAAAGCTTGTAAAAACGCCATGAAAGTCAGAACTAAAAAAGCTGGTAAAGGTGCAACCCAAGGGGCCAATGTAAGCATAACAAGCAAGAACATATCATCGCCTTTGATATTCCCAAAAAGACGGAAAGAAAGGGAGATGACTCGAGAGCAGTGTGAAATGATTTCAACGGGGAACATCAAAGGGGCGAGTGCTTTAGTTGGTCCTGCAAAGTGTGCAAAATACTTGATGATTCCAAAGGTGCGAATTCCTTCAAAGTTATAATACACAAACACTACTAGCGCAAGCGTGAGTGTGAAGCTAAGGCTTGATGAAGGAGCTTCAAAGCCCGGAATGATTCCAATGGCATTGGCTAGAAATATAAATAAAGCTAAGGTTGCAGTGAAGGGTAAGTATTTGCGCGCTTTTTCCTCGCCAATCACATCTTTTGCCATAAAGATAACACCACCCAAAAAGGCTTCAAAAACATTTTGGATAGTCCCTGGAACAACTTGCATTTTGGAAGTGGCAAGTTTAGCTAAAATCACGGCAATAATCGCAACTAGCACAACATGGAATGCAATGATGAAGTCGTGATTGTGGCTGATTAGTCCTGCAAATGTGAAAATCGAATTCATAATATCTCCCTTTAGGGTTTATAAAGTCTTAATTATGCCAAAATTAAATTTAATAGAAAATTAACCTTTTTTTGCAAACCCTAGTTTTTAGTAGTAAGTCGTGTAAAGCACACTTGTCTTTTCTCCACAATGGTAGTAAGATTCCTACAATCGTAACACCTGAAACTAAAAAAAGGAAGAATCGTAACAGTATAAAGAAAAAAGTCATGGGGCGGTTATCCTCTCGCACCACCCACAAATCATAGGCTTTTTTACCCGGAGTTTGCCCTTTTGTAGCCATTAATAAAGCCACAATCAAACCATAGATAAGTACTGCCACAAAGGGTCCCCAGCTTGATTCGCGGAATCCTTTCGCACTGCCTATAACGACATAGGTTAAGAAGTATAAAAGAGGCAAATAAATCATAAAAGTATCAATAACTTGTGCTTTGCCTCTCTCCCAAAAGGTCGCATAATTGAAGCTTTCTTGCAAGGTTGATTGAGCGCCTTTAGAGAGATTTTGTTTTTTTAATTCCCTCCAACGTTTTGCCATTTTGAATCTAATTACCACGACTTCCGGGCTTGATGGCTGTGCTGCCCTGTTGGCATAGAGGGCATTGGCTTGGGCTATAAGTCTCAAAAACAAAATCCTCTAGCGCAAAAAGCGGCAGGTTAGAATCTAATTTGCATTCTTTGGAATTAAAGGTATTAGGGCTTTGGTAGCGATTGCAGATTCCACGATTAGCCAAAGCGGCATAGCCTATGATTTTAGCGCCTAGATTTTCGATTTCTTTAGCACATTCCATAGCAGAGCCTCCTGTGGTAATGATGTCCTCACACACGAGAATCTTCTCGCTTCTTTTGACTTCAAATCCGCGTCTTAGTGTCATCACGCCATTGACGCGTTCTGTAAAGATAAATCGCACTCCTAGCGCCCTTGCAAGCTCATGTCCAGCTAGAATCCCACCTAATGCAGGAGAGCAAACGCAATCCACTTGGATTTTTGATTCTTGAATCATTGCTGCAAGCGCTTGGGCTAATTTTTCGGCAATTTTGGGATTTTCTAAGACTTTTGCAGATTGTAGATAAAAGGGCGAGTGCTTACCGCTACTAAGCAAGAAATGCCCTTCTAAAAGAGCGTTTGAATCTTTGTAAATTTGGGTAATATCCATTGCCACTCCTTTAGATTTTCAGCAATTCCTCTTCTTTGTGCTTGACGAGTTCTTCAATTTTTTTGACGGCATTGTCAGTAAATTTTTGAATCTCATCTTGCCCTTTTTTGGATTCATCTTCGCTAATGACTTTGTCTTTTTCGAGTTTTTTAACTTTATCATTTGAGTCTTTTCGGATATTTCTAACAGCGATTTTTGTCTTTTCGCCGATGTTTTTAGCCTCTTTAGCGATTTCTTTTCTTTGCTCACTTGTCATGGGAGGAAAAAAGAGTTTGATTGTCTCGCCATCGTTGTTGGGATTAACGTTGATATTGGCTTCTTGAATTGCTCTTTCAATCTCTTTTAAGAGGTTTTTCTCCCAAGGGGTAATGACAATCGTGCTGGCATCTTGTGCGATGATAGATCCAACTTGATTAAGTGGCGTTGGCGTGTCATAGTAATTAATGCGAATGTGGTCTAAAATCGTTACAGAAACCTTGCCGCTTCGCAATGTGCCAAATTCTTTTTTCATTGATTCAATGCTTTTATTCATACTCTCTTGTGTGTGATTGTAAATTGCTTGCAAACTCATAAAAATCCTTTAATTAGATGGGGTTGGAGTGGATTGGGGTGTGGGTTGTGTGTCGGGTATAGCGGGAGCTTGGGGAGCTGCAGGCGCGATAGGAGCAGGGTTTGCTGGTGTGATTGGAATCTCAATATTATCGATAATAGATTTTTGAGAATCTTGAGTGTAAAGATAGCCTAGTGCGATGGTGTTTGCCACAAACAAAAACCCAAGTATAAAGGTAGTTTTTGCCAAAAATCCCGCAGGACCTTTTGCGCCAAAGAGGCTTTCATTGCTTCCGCTATATGCCCCAAGCCCGATACTAGAGCTTTTTTGCAAAAGCACCACGATAGTGATAATCACCGCTAAAACAAACTGCATGATCAATAAAACTCCACTCATAAGCTAACCTTTATAAAAATAAAAATCTGCATAAAAATTTTGCGGATTGTAGCAAAACTTAACTAATAGAATATTGAAAAATGCCTCTAAAAACATTTTTTTGTCACGATTAATTCTTTCATTGAAAGATAGTTATTCAGTGCTCCGATGTATGCCATTGCTGTAGCCTGCATGGTGTCAAGGTGCAATCCATGTCCGATAACTGCTGGTTTGCTTGGGTCAAACTCGACTTTGACGACGACTTTAGCTAGGGCGTCTTTGCCCTCACTCACCGCTTCCACTTTGTAATCTTTCAAAACCCCTTGATAGCCACTAATGCGGTCAATGGTTTTTAAAATCGCATCGACACTCCCATTCCCAATAGCCGCATCAATCCTTTCTAGCCCGTCTTTTTGGATACAAATTGCAGCGTGTGGGACACCATTTGAGCAATCACTAATCTGCATTCTAACAAGCTCAAAAATTTGTGGAATCTTGCTAGATTGGTCTGTGAGAATTGAGCGAATATCCTCATCATAGACTTCTTTTTTCTTGTCACAAAGAATTTTGAATTTTTCAAATGCGCTATCAAGTTCTTCTTGCGAAATCTCGCTAAAACCTAGACTTATGAGCTTGTCTTTAAAAGCTGCCCTACCGCTGTGTTTGCCAAGAATTAAGCCATTATTTTGTGGAATCCCAATATCGCTTGATGTCATAATCTCATAGGTTTTTGGGTGTTTTAGTATACCATCTTGGTGGATTCCGCTCTCATGGGCAAAAGCATTTTTACCCACGATAGCCTTGTTGGGTTGGGGTCTAATTCCGGTGATGTCAGCGACAAGCTTACTAGTAGCATAGATTTCTTTAGTTTTGATTTGCGTATCTAAGCCTCCAAAAATATCTTTACGAGTTTTTAAAATCATCACAACTTCTTCTAAAGCGGTGTTTCCTGCACGTTCCCCAAGCCCATTAATCGTGCATTCTAGTTGCCTTGCACCACTTTGGATTCCGGCTATGGAGTTTGCCACTGCCAAGCCCAAGTCATTGTGGCAATGCACCGATAGTATCGCACGATCCCCAACACAGGCTTTCATTTCCTTTATTATTTCACCAATTTCATGGGGTAAGCGATAGCCTACGGTATCAGGAAGATTGAGTGTGGTCGCCCCTGCTTGGATAACTGCCAAAGCCACTTCTTTTAAAAAGCCAATGTCGCTGCGGCACGCATCTTCGCAGCTAAATTCTACATCTTCACACAGACTTCTTGCAAGCTTTACGGCTTCTGTAGCGCGTTTGATGACTTCACTAGGCTGCATTTTGAGCTTGTATTCCATGTGTATGGGGCTGGTTGCGATGAAGGTGTGGATTCTCTTGTGTTTTGCTTTTTCTAGGGCTTTTGCAGCTGCTTCAATGTCTTTTGCCACCGCACGTGCAAGTGAGCAAATTGTGCTTTTTTTGAGGGTTTCAGAGATTCTTGAAATCGCTTCAAAATCCCCCGGACTTGCTGCTGCAAAACCTGCTTAAATAATATCTACGCCCAATTTTTCTAACTGCAAGGCAAGCTTGATTTTTTCTTCTGTATTCATCGAAGCGCCCGGACTTTGTTCCCCATCTCTTAAAGTTGTGTCAAAAATTTTTATCATTTCCATTGTTTTATCCTTTTTGTGTTAGGTGTATGTTGTGTAATTTTAGTGGGTTAAAGTTATCAGGCGCTCAGTGGCAGCAGTAATGATAAAGTTAAAAGGTTTTTCCAAGCGATGCTGTAATGCTGTGTGTAGGCTATTCTCATTTGCGTCTCTCCATAAAATGTTTGGTGAGATAATACAAAGCCCTGCTAGGACCAAAAAGCACATAGCAAGTAATCAGTGTCACAATACTAAAAGTAGGGTAGGCAAAAAGAATGGCTAAAATAATCATCAAAACTACGATGATTTTGCCAAAGTTCATTTTTTCAAAGTTTAGCTTTTTAAAACTTGGATAGCGGATATTGCTAACCATAAGCAAAGCAACTATAAAACTTCCTACAAGTAAAAAATGCGAGATGAGGTTTGAGTTTTCAAAATGCCTTTGGAAAAATCCCATTTCAAGTAATAGCCAACTCACGACAAAAACAGCTGCAGCAGGGATAGGTAAGCCTATAAACACATTGGGTTCCTTTTGATTGGTGGTGACATTAAAGCGTGCAAGACGGATTGCTCCAAAGACAACATAAAGTCCTGAAATAATGATTCCAAGTTTCCCATACAGATGCCCAACATAAGCAAATAAAATCATCGCAGGTGCCACCCCAAAAGCCACAATATCAGCTAGCGAATCAAACTCCACGCCAAATTTACTTGTTGTTCCTGTTAGCCTTGCAACACGTCCATCTAACCCATCAAAGATAAGGCTCAGTAGCACAAGCCAACAGGCAAGCTGGAATCTCCCCATTGTCGCATACGTAACACTTAAGATTCCAAGATAAATGCTAGCACCCGTGAAGAGATTTGGCAAAATATACAAAGGGTCAATTCTCATTAGCGGATATACCCCATTATGCTAGAACTTGCTTGAATCTTATCGCCAATGGTAACTTTGATTTCTACATTTTTGGGTAATTGTAATTTTGCATTGCCTTTTAAGAAAAAGCCGATTCTCTCCCCTTCTTTAAAGCTTGAATTACAAAAATACACAAAGACATTGCGGGGGCAGATTTTGGGATATAAAATTAAAGAAGCTTGGGTATGGTCCTTTTTGAACTCTAAACACACTTTCTCGCCCGTTGATTCTTGAGCATTTGCTAAACCATGGATATGATATGCCTTTTTTGCCTCTCCGCTAAAGGGCATGCGTATCATTCCACAAAAGCAAATAGGCTTTTTGATTTGGATTAAAATGCTTTCCTCTTGATTTTCGATGCCAGTGATGATTCCATCAAGGGGTGCTAGAATCACGCCTTCAGAAATGTCTTGAGCGATTCGCTCGGGATTGTAATAAAAATAAGCCAAGCAGAATAAAAACACAAATGCTAAAAAGCCGATGATTTCCCACCCAAACAACCAGCAAAAAAATAGCACAATTAAAGTTATAATGATAGGCTTCCAACCCTCTTTTGCGATGATTTGTGTTGTGGTTTTCAAAATGGCTCCTTTTAGGCTTCCTCTGTTTCTTCTTTGACGATTCGACTTTCTAAATTATGGGCTTTTTCGTATTCCGTGATGATTTCTCGCACCTTTTCCCCATCGATGTTTTCTTTTTCAAAAAGCTCTTTGACGATATTTTCAATGGCTTCTTTGTAGGCTTCTAGTGATTCTTTGACAGCTTCAAAACGTTCGTTAAGAATTTGTTTGATATAAGCGTCCATTTTTTGTGCCATTTCTTCGCTGTATTCTCTTGTGCTACCTAGTCCGCCATTTAAGAAAACATTGCGTTGCTTCTCTAGCACCATAAGCCCAGCAACATCAGTCATTCCATAATAGCTAACCATAGCTTTGATAATGTCTGTGGCTCTCTCTAAATCATTGCTAGCTCCTGTGGAGATTTCGCCCAAAAACACTGCTTCAGCTGCCCTTCCACCTAGCAAAACATCGACTTCAGCAAGCAATTCGTGCTTTTGCATAAGGTATTTGTTTTCTTCGGGTGTGTTAAGCGTGTATCCAAGCGCGGCTAAACCACGTGGGATAATGGAGACTTTGGTAACTTTTTTTGCTCCCTTAGTGATTTCAGCGATGAGGGCATGCCCACTTTCGTGGTAGGCAACGATTTTCTTCTCTTTGGGTGAGATTCGGCGGGATTTTTTCTCTAGCCCAGCGATACTTCGCTCAACTGCTTCTAAAAAGTCACTTTGCTCTACTTCTCTTTTGTCGTTACGCCCTGCAAGCAAGGCAGCTTCATTGACGATATTTGCTAAATCCGCTCCTGCAAGCCCTGCTGTGAGTTTGGAGACTTCAAACAAATCCACATTACGTGCAAGCTTGATATTTTTAATATGCACTTTTAAAATCTCTACACGACCTTCAAAATCAGGCTTATCCACCAAAACCTGTCTATCAAATCTGCCCGGACGCAAAAGAGCGGGGTCTAGGACTTCGGGTCGGTTGGTTGCAGCAAGGACAATGACGGGTGAAGAATCAGAATTAAAGCCATCCATTTCAGCTAAAAGTTGGTTGAGGGTTTGTTCGCGTTCATCATTGCCACCACCCACCATGCCACTAGCACGGCTTTTACCAATTGCATCAATCTCATCAATAAAAATAATGCTTGGTGCTTCTTTTTTGGCATTTTCAAACAAATCCCTCACGCGACTTGCCCCAACGCCCACAAACATTTCAATAAAGCTACTTCCACTCACTGAAAAAAAGGGCACATTTGCTTCCCCAGCTACGGCTTTTGCAAGGAGTGTTTTACCTGTCCCAGGAGGTCCGACTAAAAGCACGCCTTTAGGAATCTTAGCTCCCAAAGCCGCGTATCTTTCTGGATTTTTTAAGAAATCCACGATTTCAACCACTTCATCTTTAGCTTCTACATTCCCTGCCATATCATCAAATTTGACATTGGGTTTTTCGGAATTTACAAGCTTCCTTGAGCTACTAAAGCCTAGGATTCCGCTTCCCATATTTTTTTGCATGCGATTAGCTAAAAACATCCAAATGGCAAAGAAAATAAAAATCGGTAATACCCAGCCAAAAAGCATATCGCTAAGCCAGTTGCTCTCACTATATCCGGTGTATTCTACTCCTTTTTCATCAAGCAGCGGAATGAGAGTATTATCAGGACTAACTCTTTGGGCATTATAGACGATTTTACCACTTTCGCTATTTGCAGTTGCTTTGATATTGGTTTGCCCAATAGCGACAAAATCCACTCGTTTGTTTTCGATGAGTTTTTTTAGCTCATAATAATTGATAGTTTTAGTTGCACTCGCACCGCTTAGTTTGCTTACTTCGCTATTTGGGGACATGAAGCGGAAGATGACAATGGCAATGATGGCAAAAATCACAAACATCAACAAGGGATTTTGATTGAAAAAATTATTGGGCTTTTTATCTTGAGGTTGGTTTGGGTTGTTATCTTGTCTTTGCATTCTTATCCTTATCTTTTTTTGAGAGTTAAAGTTACCCATTCTTCGTGATTGTTTTGGGTAAGTAATTCTAAGTTTTTAAACTTATCAAGGACTTTTTTTGTGTGTTTTTCTAAAATCCCTGATAAGATTAAAACCCCACCATCTTTAACATAAGAATCCAAAGGCAATGCCACGATAATATCGGCTAAGATATTAGCAACTACGACATCAAAATAGCCTTTTTTATTGGCGATTTTATCTAGTGTGCCTAGAAAAACCTTGTCTAAAATAAGGTTGTTTTTTTGAGCATTATTTTTGGTAGCATTCACCGCCATTTCGTCGGTATCGCAGCACCAGACTTCCCCGCCACTTTTTTTAGCAGCAATGGCTAAAATCCCACTCCCACAACCCACATCTAAAATGCGTTTATTCTCTAAAGAAAGGCTATTTAAAGCTTCTAAGCAGCCAAAAGTGCTACCATGATGCCCACTGCCAAAGGCGAGTGCTGGTTCAATGATGAGGTTGATTTTGTCTTCTTTGGGGGCAAACCAAGGAGGGCAAATATAGTATTTTTCGCATTCAATGGGCTGTATGGAATCGCGGTATTTTGTAATCCAGTCTTGATTTTTAAGAATCTGCGATTCAAACTCCAAGCAAATTTTTTCTTGCATTAATACTTCAATCTCTTTGCTATAAGATTCTAGCTGTTTTTTTATCGTTTCAATGTCTTGATAGGTGCGAATGATAAAGCCTTCATTATCCTCTTCAATCGCTTCTTGGGTGATTTCTAATGCCTTGTTTGCAAAAAGCCATAAAAACTTATCAACTCTGACATTGAGGCAATTATAGGATTCCATCACTAGTCATTTACACCTAATACAACTTCTAGTTTTTCTTTTAAGACTTGTGGGGTGAAAGGTTTTACGATATAGTTATTCACTCCAGCTTTGAGGGCAGTGATAACTTCTGCTTTCCCTCCCTCTGTGGTAACCATAATGATTGGAATGTCTTTAAATCTCTCATCAGCACGAACTTTTTTAACTAAATCTAAACCATTCATTTCTGGCATATTCCAATCAGTGATTAGCACTTTCACATCGGGATTTGTATTCATCTGCTCCCAACCTTCAATTCCGTTTTCACCTTCTAAAATATCGTTATAGCCTAATCTTGCAAGTGTATTTTTTATGATTCTTCTCATTGTAGAACTATCATCAACGACAACCATTTTCAAAGCAAACTCCTTAAAATTAACTAAAATAAAATTCCATATAAAAAATTGCGGTATGATAGCAAAATTTCTTATAACCTACAATAAATTTTTCAACCTTGCTAGGAATTTTACTCCCCAAATTTTTTGAAAGCTTCTTTTAAGTTGAGTTTGCCTTCATAAAACGCCTTGCCCACAATCACGCCATCAATCCCGCAATCCTGCAATCGCTCCAAATCCTCTAAGCCTGATAATCCCCCGCTTGCAAGGGTTAATTTGCCGCTGCTTTGAGCGATTTCTTGGGTGAAGCCGATATTGATTCCCCCTAGCATTCCATCATTGCTAATATCTGTGCAAATAATCGCTTCAATCGCGCTATCTCTAAATTTCTCTGCAAATTGGCTTGCAAGAATTCTGCCTACTCTATCCCAGCCCTCTATGGCAACTTTGCCCTCTTTAGCGTCAATCCCAATCACAATAGGGTATTTTTGTGCCATTTGCCTAGCAAAACTTGGATTTTGGAGGGCAATAGAGCCTAGAATCACGCGATTAACTCCAAGATTCAAATATTCTTTTATGATTTCTTCTGTGCGGATTCCACCACCCACTTCGATTTTAAGTGTGGAGTTTTGGACGATGTTTTGAATGGCTTCTTTGTTTTGGGGTTTGCCACAAAATGCCCCATCTAAATCTACGATATGCAGGTATTGCGCCCCCATATCTTCAAAAATTTTTGCGACTTCTAGAGGGTTTTTATAATAGATTTTTGCACTTTCCATTTTGCCTTGAGTAAGCCGCACCGCACAGCCCTCTTTTAAATCAATTGCAGGAATAATTTGCATTGGGTATCCTTAAGAAAAGTTAGAGAGAATAAACAGCATATTTTGTATTCTTGAAAGCCTGAAGTATATACTTTTCTGATTTTTTTGTCAATTCTCAAAAGCCAACTCATCAAGTTATCTCATTTGAAGATTTGTGGTATAATTTTTTCTGTAATAAAAATTATAAGATTTAGGGTAAATTATGAAATTGTATGCCAAGGTATTTTTTTTTAGTTTAAGTGTGAGCTATTTGTTTGGAACTGATAGTTACTTAATTTCTAGTGAGGATAGACCTATTTTTCAAATTGATTTTTATAATCAAGGAGAAAGCACTTCTTTTGATGGGGAGGTTTTAACCTCTCCTTTTTCACTAACGCAACCTCAAAAAGATGAGATTATAAGGGCAGCACAATTTTGGGCGGATATTTTGGGGACAAATGCTACTAATACCACGCCCATTCCTATTAGCGTGACTACTATGGATATACAAAATGCTAGCGCTATTTCCTATAGTTTATTTGTAAGTGGCACTCCGGTTGTATTTGCAAGAATGCTTTATGATAATTTGACTTTGCAGGAAGTTAGGGATGCCTTAAGTGGTTCTTTATCGAGTGCAGATTTGGAGTATTTGGGGCATATTAGTATGGGGACATTAGATTGGTATATTGCCCCACACCCAAGCGTCTTGCCAACTAATAAGGATCAATATGATACTTTTAGCACTTTCACCCACGAGATTTTTCATGCTTTGGGTTTTGGTGCGACAATTTCTGGTGGGCTAAATCAATCTTTTACTAGAGATCCCAATGCTTACACGCAACACCTTATGGATTATCGCGGAGTTCAAGCACAAGGTGGTATGCAAATTGTTAATGATAAAATCTATGAAGACAATCTTAATGTTTTTATTGTGGATGCTGAAAATAATCTGTTTGGTGATAATTTTGGTGGTAGCCTTAGCAATGCAAGCGGACATGCGTATTTTGTGGGTGAGAATGTTAGAGAAGTGATTGGAAATGCAGAGCTTGGCTTTGATGGGTTTAATGGTTTGCCTATTAGTGGCTGGGAGAATGGGAATGCGGAACTTTCACATAGTGAGCTAGATAATTCACTGATGAGTCACCAATTTTGGATTAACTATCTTTATTTTATGGAAGCTGAGCTTGCGCTGCTTCAGGATTTAGGTTATAGCTTTGATAGAAAGCTTTATTTTGGGGATTCGATTTATGAAAATAATTTAATGTGGAATAGCACCCATGGGTTTAATGATAGGGACACTCAAGGTTGGATTGCAGATAGCTACAATCCCAGCGCTTATGGGGTAGGGCTACATATCTATGGCAGGGAAAATACCGCTACTCAAAGCCATGATATTTTATCTAAAGGAATCGCCTCTAGCGGGATTCGAATTGATGGCAGTGAAAATACCTTAAACTTGTCCTCTGGCACAAAGATTCATATGCTAGGAGATTATTCTAGTGGCGTGTTGGTAGCCTATGGCAAAAATCATACATTCAATCATAATGGGGAAATCATTGCTGAGGGAAAAGATGGCATAGCAATCCACATTGATTTTGGGGATAATGAAAGTGGGAATGATATAGAATATAGGGGTTCTTATATGTTTTCTAGCATCATTGAAGACCCTTTGGAATGGGGTAGTATTTTGAAGGATTATCGGCTTGATGGTGCCTTAGTAAAAGATCTTAATCTAGGAAGCACAAGCTACACGCAAGGGAATTTGGCGGCTATTTATATTGCCGAAAATGCCTTTGTGGAGAATATTAATATACAAAGAGGTGCGGTAATTAAGGGAGATATTGTTTCAATGTGGAATCCTAATAATTCTAAATTATTGGAAGGTTATGAGAATAAATTTTTCACCACTTTAAATATCGGCGTTCCTACAAGAGCGAGAAGCCAAGTAAGTGATGTTGATTTTGAGGGTGGAATCTATGGGTATAATAACTTGAAGGTTAATGTTAATGGTAACCTTGCTTTAAAGGGTGATGCTTATGTGTATGATTTGAAAAATAATGCGACTTTGATGTTGGATAATCCTGATGTTATGGTAAGTGTGAAAAATCATTTTGAAAATTCTGATAATGCGACTTTGATAGCGCCTCTAAACTCACAATGCAAGTTAAATATTATACTTGGAAATTCCGCTCAATTGGGTGGGAATTTAAGTTTTTATCCCACAGAGGGATTTTATCAAAACATGCAGCTTGATGAGGCAAATTTGTTTGAGACTAGCTCTAGCAATCCAGTTAGCATTACAGGAAATTTTGCCACAATTAGCTATGATGATTCGATGAATCCTTCGCATGTTTTGAATTTCACTTTAGATGGCGATAGCATAACTGTCACAAGAAATTATGCCAAGTTTGCAAGCAAGCAAGATGATGAATCTCTAGCAACTGCCTTAGAATCGCTTACGCTTAAAACAGATTCTACAAATCCTACTGCAAATTTGTTTGAAGAAATTGATTTTGCTAGAGAGACAAATGCTATCACACAAGCCCTACATAGTCTTAATGCAAAAATCTATCTGAATGCCGCAAAAAGCTCACTTGATTTTCAGCGGAGATTAAATGAGGATTTTTTAAGTGGGCTTGGGAGTGATTTGGGACGTGATTCTAGTGATTTTACTGCTTCAGAGTGGTTGGTGCAGGTCTCTCCATTTGGGACTTATCATTACACCAAAGAAAATGGCGATTTTGGGGCTTATAGGGGATATGGGGGTGGAATCTTAACAAGCGCTACAAGAAACTTTGGTGATTTTTGGAATGTGGGATTGCATTTGATTGCTAATGCAAGCCGTTTGGATTTCCAAAATAATTTAGAAAGTGATGTCAAAAGTAAGGGCGGATATGTTGGAATCACAACGCAATATGATTTAGAAAAACTTTATTTATTTGGATCTTTGAGGGCAGGTTATGAGAATCAGGCATTAAACCGCACATTGCAAGTGGGCAGTTATGCACAAAACTTCTCTGCAGACTTTAACGCCTTAGCCACAAGTGTGCTTGTAGGGGTTGGAAAGCATTTTGTTTGGAGCGATACTCTTTCTTTCTCGCCACTTGGATATGTGGAATATAATGCACTTCACACACCAAAAATTACAGAGGATCAGGATTTAGACGTGGCATTGAGAGTGGAGGGCAAAAATTATTATTCTTTTGGTGGTTTTGTGGGGGCAAAAGTGGCGCATGACAAAAGCTTTAGCAATGCCTCTGTGCTTAATTTTTCTTTACTTGGCGGATATTACCGCTATTTTAATGATACATTCAAGGTAAATGCGTCTTTTAAGGGAGATTCTAACTCTAGCTTTTATGCGCAAAACTCTCTAAAAAACAAAGATTCTTTACGTTTGCAAGCAAAGGCTGGGTTATCTTATCAAAATGGATTTTTTACCAACCTTTCTGTGCAAAGTGATATTAAGAGTCATATTGATTTTTATAGTAAATTAGAAGCAGGGTTTCGATTCTAGCCTTAATTAGAGTTTGAAGAAGTTTTCTAGGATTTTTAAGCCTACATTGTGTGATTTTTCAGGGTGGGGTTGAATCCCAAAGAGATTTTCCCTCTGCACCAAAGCGACGAAGTCTCCTCCATAGTGGCTTATGCCAATGGCATTTGGAGATTTTTCTAAATAATAGCTATGCACAAAATAGAGATAGAAGGATTCCCCTAAGCCCTCTAAAAGTGGGCTATTGCATACTTTTTGGATACGATTCCAGCCCATATGTGGAATCTTCTCGCCCTCACTTAGTGATTTTTTTTGGAATCTCACAATCTCGCCCTCCATTAGCCCAAGCCCCAAATGTTCCCCAAACTCATAGCTTTTTTGGAATAAAAGCTGCATTCCAAGGCAGATTCCAAGCAGCGGCTTGCCAGACTTGGCAAATTCCAAAATAGCCTCTTTCATACCGCTTTTTTCTAAATGTGCCATCGCATCGCCAAAAGCCCCAACACCGGGTAGAATCAGCCTATCATAGTCTTTGAGTTTGGTAGGATTTGATTCCACTCTTACCTCACTGCCGACTTTTAAAATCGCATTTTGCACGCTTGCTAGATTGCCGCTATTATAATCAATGATTCCAAGCATTTTAGCCCCTTTAATCTCTTTTTACTCCAGCGGTGAGTTTCACATACAGCGAAAGCCCCACTAAAAGCAAGGTAACCCCAATAATCAAATACACCGCATAAATGAGTTTTTCAGGCTCGATAATGGTAAATTTAAACACCAACATCAAAGCTTCAATGGCAAGGGCGATAACGATAGAGCCTAAAAAGCGAATCATGGTTTTATGCACCATTTTGGAATCTTGGGATTTTTGTCTGCCAAGCACCTCTTCTTCAAAAATCGCTCGCACCAAATCAAAAATTGCCAAAGAAAGCGTGATGAGAATCGTGGCTTCAAAAATGTCTTTAATATCAAGACTATTAAACCTCTCTAAAGCGTCCCACATGCTAATTCCACCCTTTACAAGTAGCAATCCGCACACTAAAAACAAGGCACAGCTAATCACAAAATAAATGGTTTTTTTGAAATGGGAGAAGAATTCAAAAAGTGGCATAGGACGCACAAGTAAGGAAGTTTTTTCTAGCGGAATATCAAGGCAGACGATATACATAAGCTCACCCTTGTCGTTATAAAGCGGGTAAGAAGCAGTGATGACGAGATTCCCACTAGCTAGTGAGGGGTAGGGGTCTGTTAGGATACATTTTTTTTCTTTAACCGCCCGATAAAAATACGCCCTATCGTTGTGATTTTCGCCTTTTTTGCATCCAATAGCAGAATCATTGCTGATTCCATTGATAGCTAGATTCCCACTTGAATCAAACACATACAAAAGCTCAAAGATTTGCACTTCACTACCGATTTTGTGTAAGCCATCGATGATTTTGTTGAGTTCAATATGGGGCAGGTGGTTTTTGATATTGCGTTGCAGCAAAAAGCACAAATATGCCCTTATCTCATAACGCATTTCACTAAATTGTAAAATCTCTTTTGAAAGCATAGATTTCCTTTGGTTAAGATTGGAATTGTTGTGTGATTGCTTCAAAAAAGACAGAGTGGTAGGCTCTATCTTTTGGGAGATTTTCACGCCAAGAATTAAGGATTTCTTGATACTGTTCTAAGCTCAAATTGCCCTTTAATAGTTCATAATGCAGATATATGCCATAAGTGTTTAGCACATCACTTTGACAATATTCATTGATTTTTTCATATTGTTCTTGATAATAGAGTTCTAGTACCATATCGCCATGTATATCGTATTTTCCGGGAAATCCTATGAGGTTTGCAAGCACATCAAGCTTCAATCCTCGCACACTCCCAAAATTCCCCAGCACATCAAGCAAATCTGTGTGGAATCGCTCACTATACCTTTGGCGGTAGTTTTCCCATTTGTTTTTATTGTATTGGAGATTGTCAGTTTCAAAATACGCATTAGCTTGGAGTTTGTATTTCATCGCCCTAAGTAGCAACATGGGCAAATCAAAGCCCCTACCATTAAAGCTCACAAGCCTTGGTTGGTGCTTGTTTAGATAATCCAAAAAAGCTTGTATGAGCGATTTTTCCTTCTCTTCTTTGGTTTTGCCTTCAGCTTTGAAATTCCCTACTTTTTTAAAATGCCCATAATCATCGCAAAAAACTGCTGCAATAGAGACTACTTGATGATAGCAGATAGGCAAAAATTCGCTACCACTATTTTCTTTTTGAATTTCTATAGCTTTTTTGCTAATTTCTAAATCTTGTGTGGAATTAAACCTAAGCCTTTCAAATTCTGCCTTGAAACCTTGTTTGATGAGCTTTGTATCGGGGATTGTTTCACAATCAAATACCATAACCATAGCAAACCTTTGTATAAGTTTTAAAGGAATTTTAGTTAAAATCCTATCAATTTGAGATAAAAGGATAAGAAAATGTTGCTTGGAGTGAATATCGACCACATTGCGACTTTAAGAGAAGCGCGTAAAATCAACGACCCAGACCCCCTAGAGGCGGTTTTTATTGCAAAAAGGGCAGGGGCAGACCAAATCACGATTCACCTGCGAGAAGATAGGCGTCATATGCATGATGAAGATATTTTGCGTATCGCACAATCTTCATTTTTGCCCTTAAATGTCGAATCCTCTATTAATCCTGAAGTGATTGAGTTTCTCTTAAAGATTGCCCCACATAGAATCACGCTTGTCCCAGAAAATAGAGAGGAAGTCACTACTGAGGGTGGATTAGATGTTGTGGGGAATCTTGAGAAGATTGGGAGAATCATAAAACGTTTTCAAGAAGTTGGTGTTGAAGTTTCGCTTTTTATTGATGCCAATAGGCAGCAGATTCAAGCATCAAAAGAGGTTGGGGCAGAGATGATAGAGCTGCATACGGGAGTCTATGCGAATTTGCATTTGATGCTTTATTCTAATCTGCCTCGAATGAAAAATAGTATCAAAGAGCTAGAGCTGCCTAGAGGCGAGTTAAAATTGCTTTTGGAGCAGTCTTTGGGGGATTTAAGAGAGGGGGCGAAAGAGGCTAGAAAGCTAGGCTTGGAAGTCGCTGCAGGGCATGGGCTAAATTATGGGAATTTGCAGCCAATTTTAGAGATTCCTGAAATTATTGAGCTAAATATCGGGCAAAGCATTATTGCAAGGGCAGTTTTTGTGGGACTAGAGAAGGCAATTAGAGAGCTAAAGGAATTAATAAAAGCTTAAAAATCGGAAGTTTTTGGATTTATGGCGGATTTCTTGGAGGCATTTTAGATAAAAATGCAGGGTTTTGGAAAATTTTACAATGAAATTTAGAGCCTTTAATCGAAAATTTAGCAAAAAGTGATAATAATTTTGCTTCACAAAGTGATAAGTAGTGGACAGATCCGAACGGGCTTTGAAATTTTAAGGAGACAATTTATGAAAAAATTATTTTTAGTATTTTTTGCATTAGTTGGCGTGGCATTTGCTGCTGAAGCAGGGGAAATGTTGTTGTCTTATTCT